>JAQVUC010000258.1 GCA_028699715.1 Anaerolineaceae bacterium
AGAGTTGGCAGACAAGAGCCAAAGGGGCTGATCCCTTTTTCTTTGTAAATTTTCATCTGCTCCTGGGCAAATTTTTCTTTATCATCCTTGTATTTATCCGCCATCTTTTTATATTGAGGATCGTTTTGAAGATCCTGCATGGCTTGTGATGACTTTATTTGTTTATTTGTCAAAGGAAAAGTTATCAGTTTGATCAAGATGGTGAAAAGAATGATAGCAATACCAAAATTTTTCACCAACATGGTGATAACTAGAAGCAAGTTTGTAAAAGGCTGAACAATAATCATATCCCACATATCTGCAACTCCTATTTAGCGGGTGTAAAAGTCCAGCCAGGTAAACCGGACAGATTGAATGTATACAATAAGGCATCGGCCTTGATCACTGGAACAAAAATTTGATCACCATCAACGATAGGAGAGGTGTAGACATTGCCCACCACACTGGCAGTCCAATCATCACTTTGTTCCAGACCGTAGAAGAATAAATTTCCGTCTTCTCTGGCTACCAAAAAACCCTTATCAGCAACTACGGATAAACCGGCTATGACAGTGCCGCCTGCGTCTTTCGACCATAACACCGAGCCATTCTCAGGATCAAGCGCAAGGATTTTTCCGGTTTTATCGGCAAAGATCAACTCACCATCCAGCAAAATCGGTGTAGCCCAAATCGTGTCCAAATTCTCGCTATATGACCACTTGGTTTGTCCACTCTCGAGGTCAAAAGCGATCATCTCTTTGCCCAGACTTCCAACGTAAGCTGTTCCTGTTTCTGCATCATAAAGAGGGGCTGACAAAACCGCGCCATTCATTTCAACGCGGTAGATTTCTTCACCGGTGTTTAAATTCAACACCAGAACATGATGTTCTTGTGTGCTGACAATCACTTTATCGTCAACTATGATTGGTTCCGCGATAAAGGCAAAATCACCTTCATAAGTCCACAAGCGATTGCCGCTTTCAGCATCCAAAGCATAAATATTTCTGTCTGTGCAAGGAACAACCAGCAAGTCGTCCTGGAGAGCTGCTTTGGCTTGATACCAACCCTTGCCTTCAGTGAAGCTCCATTTGATTTGATTCAAATCTTCGGTGCTTACCCGGTAAAAGTCATTGGCAAGATCCCCGAAAAAGAGATCGCTTCCGTCCACGACCGGAGGAGCATACATAACTAAAGAAGCAGAGGATTTCTCAGGAAATCTATCAACCTCAGCCCCATTCGACTTATCGATTTGGTACAAATTAGTCTGATAAGCAAGATAAACGTGACTATCACTGACAGTAAGGCCAGGAGTGCTTTCCGCCCGGACGCCCGCAGCGCAACCCGAGAGGATCAACACTGCAAATCCGGCAAGGATCATTAGTTTAACTACCTTTTTGTTCATATATCTCCGATCAAGGTACTGGGTCTATTCCACCTTCATTGAAGGGGTTACATCTCACAATTCGTTTTATTGCCATCCAACCACCTTTTAATGCGCCGTATTTATAGATGGCCTGGTATCCATAATGAGAACAGGTAGGATAAAAACGACAAGTATTCGGCGGCAAGGTTTTTGAGAAGGTTTTTTGGTAGATGATGATCATTACCAACAAAATCCGTCGGGGGAAGTTGCCAATGGTTGAGGCTATATCAGCTAAAGGAGGGTCAGTATATCTTGCTTCACTGACCGGATCTTGTTCACTCATCTGTGAGTACAATTCCTGCTCTTTTAAACAAATCTAAAATTGATTCATCCAAGACAGCAGACTCCACATCCAACAAGGTTTTACGACAAATAAGAACAAAGTCGTACCTGTTCGCAAACCTGGATGAAAATTTTGCCACTCTGGAACGCATTCTGCGTTTACAGCGGTTTCTCTCTACAGCGCCACCAACAGCTTTGCTTGCAATGATTGCGTATCTGGACAAACTTAAAGCTTTTGGCCGGGTAACCAATACAGCGTATTGGTTTGAAACACTTTTCCCTTCCTTCCGGAGGGATAGTATTTCTTTTGAGCTCCGCAGAACAGCCATTTTTCTTTCAACTGGCATGCCCGCTGTAATAACTTCTCTCTTACCAGCGAACGTGTTTAACGTGGTTATTAGCTTTTTTGGCCAATTCGTGCCTGCCACGCAATCTCCGACGCTTTAATACGTTACGACCATCAGCAGTGGCCATTCTTGCTCTGAATCCGTGCACCCGTACGCGTCGCTTCTTTTTTGGTTGATATGTCCGTTTAGTACTCATTCCTAATCCTTTCAGAAAACCCTGGGCTTTTAGTGTAGACACGAAAAAACCAGGATTGTTTTTTCAAATCCGTAACCTGACAATTTTACCTTATTTACGCTTTCAGTCAAGCGAAAGCAAGCATCAATCTTCAATCAGCGTCCCTTCAAACACCCCCCTTGAATTAATCCCCTTGAGTAGGACCGGTTTAATTCGATTAAGCAGGTTGCTTTCTGAGGCACACGAGACCTTCAAGTAATCTTCAGTAAATCCAATATACGATTTTTTCAGAGCATTACGATCAGCTGATTCGAATAATACTTCGGTTTGCTGACCTATCTTTTGTTGTTTGAAGTGAAGGTTCTGTTCTGAAAAGTAGTCCAGTAGTTTCCTTGCTCTCGATTTAACGATTGATTGTTGGACCTTTCCATCCATCTCGATCGCTTCAGTCCCTGGCATGGGAGAAAACGAAAAGACATGGCCTCCGCTAAAATCGCAAGCTTTGATAAACTCAAAGGATTTATCGAAAAGTTGATCAGTCTCACCTGGAAAACCTACGATCACATCGGTGGTGACAGCCGCGTTTGGAGCGATGCTTCGAACTCTTTCCAGCAGGTCTCTAATCGATTTTGTCGTGGAAGGGCGTTTCATTCTTCTAAGAATGCTGTCAGACCCACTTTGAATTGGAATATGCAAATGGGGGCAGACTCTTGGGTGCTCAAGCAGTTGCAGTAGTGAGTCATTTATATCCCACGGCTCAATGGATGAAAGCCGGATCCTGGGTACCTCGGTGTTGTTGATGATTGAACTTAGCAGCTCAGCCATAGTATTTCTTTGAAGAAAATCCTTGC
>JAQVUC010000012.1 GCA_028699715.1 Anaerolineaceae bacterium
TTTCTAATAAACTGGTGCCGGAGGGCAAAACCCGGTCAAGCTTTGTCTGACCCGAACTGTCAAACCAAACCCGGTAGGTGCCGGAGCTGCTGTTATTCCATAAAATCAACCCATATTGGTCCTCAGGTGAGCACATCAAGATATCGATCGTGATTTCAAGGTAAAAGTCTGATGGCAATTGGTGTTGACTCAAACTGCTCAAGCTATTCTTCCCTGCCAGCAGAGCCAAAGACAATCCGGAAGCTTCATAAGCGATTGTTCCGGCTTCGGAAGTGCCGGTCTGCCAGAGAGTTTGATCACTAAAATCATCCCGCACCAAATAATCTTCATCCAAGAGTACGGGGGTCGGTGTTTGGACCTGTTCAGGATTGCTTGTAGGGATAGCCACTGGGGTGGGGGTCCTTGGGAACCAATCAATGGTTGGGCTTGGTTCCAAAGTCGGCTGCTGCAGGGTCGCGGTAGGGTTTGCCGTTGGCTGCGGACTTAGAGCCTGACATGCTGCCAGCCCAATCAAGAGCACAAGCGCAAACCAGAAAGAATTTTTTCTGTGCTGATTCATACCTCAATTCTACCCAAGCCCACAAAAATCGAAAATGGTGGTTTTGTGAAGCCCAGAAAGAAAAATAAGCTTTAATCTCAGATGATATAATTGCGGCAGGAGAAAACTATGAAAACGATCAAAAAATTCTCTTCTATCGTACTTTTCGTTTTGCTGTTGGCGACCATCGCTTTTACCGCATCGACCAACACAAAACTCGCAAAGGCCCAAGACCCCGACCAGACCCCCACTCCAAATGAGCAGGGTGTGGTGGTTTACATCGTTCAGGCCGGAGAATGGTGTTCTCAAATCCAGGAACGGACTGGCGTGCCAATATCGGAGATCATCCGGTTGAACGGCCTGACAGAGGCATGTACTATTTATGAAGGTCAGCAGTTGGTCCTGGCACGGGTGGAAGTTACGCCTCTGCCCCCGACCGCGACAGCCACTACCCCGCCAGAACTGGTGACCCCCACCCTGACCCCTATGCCGGGGGAGGCAAGCATTTGCGTTGTTCTCTTCCATGACCTGGATGGCAACGGCATGCGCACCGAAGGGGAGGATTTTCTCTACGGCGGTGAAGTAAGCATCAACGACCGTCTGGGTGAGGTCTCCAGGACTGGTACTACCGTGGCAGGTGACCCGGAGATTGTGACACCTTTCTGTTTCAGTGATATCCCCCAGGGAAGTTACAACATTTCTGTTGCTATCCCTGACGATTTCAACCCAACCACGGTCACAAATTACCCGCTGGAAGTAAGAGCCGGTGAAGAAGCAACCATTGACTTCGGTGCTCAGTTGAAAACGCAACCCGGGGCTGAGGTCGTAGCCGATACAGCCAACCGTGTCCCGGTTTTGGCTATTGTCGGGTTGATCATCCTCTTATCCGGACTTGGTCTGGGCTTTTACATGTGGCGTTCAAGCCGGGCTGCTTAATAAATTCCAACTTAAACATTAAGGCAGACCTGAACGGTCTGCCTTTTGCTTTCTAAAAAGAAAATTTTAAAGGAAATTTATGATCTTGCCCTGGCCCTTTGTTCCAACCAAACATCTGCCTCATTGTGATAACCGGCCTGTTCCCAAAAACCGGGTTGGTCAACCGCGCTGAATTCCAGTCCGCGCAGCCATTTTGCGCCCTTCCAAAAATAGACATCCTTCAACTCGTCCCGCCCGGGGATGGCGCCGCAAATCCCACGCAAAGGCGCGCCGTGCTCAAGTGTGATTGGTTCTCCTTCGTAGTGAGTGGCCAGCAAAAAGTTTTCTGAGTCCATCACTTCCAGGGGTAAGTTGGTCGTGAAGCCGTACTCGGCATGCTGAATCACGTATCGCGCTTTTTCTGTTGGGATCACCAAACCAAGCTCCCGCAGCGTTTTCAAACTCACGCCTTCCCAGGTGGTATTGAGCTTGCTCCACTTGGTAACACAGTGAACATCGATTGTCAGCTTGGCGCGGGGTAAAGCGCTGAATTCTTCCCAGCTCATTACCAGCGGTTTTTCCACTTCACCCCAAACTCTGAATGTCCAGGTATCGAGGTCGATCTCAGGCGTGGGGCCGTAGTGCAATACGGGGAAACGCGAGGTCAAGAACTGACCGGGTGGTACTCGCTTTTTAGTATCATCGTCTAATTTTCCGAATAGTTTCATATTCTCACAAAGCTAAACTTTCTCCAGGGTTCAGGACCAGAACTTCAGTCTCGGTCTCGGCTTCAATCCTTTCCTTCCAGGCAAAGGGGTCTTGAGAAAGCAATTCCCAGGTGTTGTAATGGGTTGGGATAACTTTTTTTGGTCTCAAGAGCTTGACCGCCAAAAGAGCGTCATCCGGGCCCATCGTGTAGTTATCGCCAATTGGCAAGAGCGCCAGGTCAAGCCCCTCGTCACCAATCAACTTCATATCGCCAAACAGGCCGGTATCTCCGGCAAAATAGATTTTCTTGTTATCTGGCGTGTTCAGCAAGAAACCAGCCGGGTTACCGCCATAACCGCCGTCAGGCAGCGGGGAACCGTGCAAAGCCTGGGTCAGTTTCAGGTAGCCAAAGGGAAACTCATGTCCGCCGCCAATGTGCATGGCATGGGTAGTCAGCTTCTGCTTTCTCAACCAGGCACAAATCTCCGAGTTGCTGATGCACAAGGAATCACATCGCTTGGCAATCTCAAGCGTATCCCCCACATGATCGCCGTGCCCGTGTGTGATCAGGATGAAATCAGCGCTAACTTCTTCGGCTTTTTGTGAGGCAGCCGGGTTGCCGTTGAAATAAGGATCGATCAAGAGCTGGTGTTTGCCAACCTTGAGCCCATGGGTCGCGTGACCATACCATGTATATATCGTGTCCATAGCGTCCTCCTGCTTAGATTATAGCCTGCCAGATTGGTTTTTTAAAGGATGTCAAGCTTTGCCATTGAAGCGATCAAAGCTTTGAGCCCATGACCTTCAAAGTAGACTTCCACCGTCTCATCGCCGTATTCCAACTTGCTGTTTTTTACCACGCCGCGGCCATAGGTACTGTGACGAACCTGCATACCGCTTTTGAATTTGGTTTTAGCCGGCTTGTCCTGTGGAATAGTTGTATTTCGCAGCCAGGAAGGGCTCTCCCAGCGTGAATACTCATTCTCCCTGGCAAAATTATTGCGCCTTGGCTGAGCGTAGATATCCTGTTTGAGCAAACTGGAGGGCAGATCCTTGATAAAGCGGGAAGCGATGGTATCTTCGTAGGTACCGTAAGGGCTGCGGCGCCTTTGCGCGCGGGTCAGGGTCAGTTTTTTCTTGGCGCGGGTGATGCCCACGTAGAGCAGGCGGCGCTCTTCTGCCAAATCTTCCTCATCATCACAGGATCGGCTATGAGGCAGCAGCATTTCATCCAAGCCAATAATATAAACCCGCTCGAACTCAAGCCCCTTGGCCGCGTGGAGGGTCAGCATGGTGGGCGCGTCCAGCGTTTCCGGCAGGGTGTCCTGATCTGCCACCAATGCCATGGCTTCAAGGAATTCCTGCAAACCGCGGGTCTCATATTCCATCACCACCGCCCGCAGCTCAAGCACGTTTTCCCAGCGGTCCTGTCCTTCTTCACTTTTATCCTGGATATAGGTTTCGTAATCAGTGTCAGAAACGATGCGGTCAAACAAAACACTTAAAGAGTTATCCTGCGCTGTTTTGCGCCAGCCGGAGAGCATGTGAGCAAACCGGCTCAACCTCTCTCCGCCCCTGCCCACCTCAAGCATAACCTGGTTGTCCGGTCGGTTCAGGTCCAGCAGGCTTTCACCCAGGCTCAAACCGCTCTTTTCAGCAAGCTCAGCCAGAGCTTGCAAGGTTTTATCCCCGATCCCTCTGGGGGGCAAATTGATCACTCTCTTCAGGCTGATTTCATCCAAAGGGTTGTAAATCAGGCGGAAAAAGGCGATCATATCCCGCACTTCCTTGCGGCCGTAAAAGCGCTGCGCGCCCACCAGGCGGTAGCTGATGCATTCACGGCGGAAGGCTTCTTCCAAAAGACGCGACTGCGCGTTTGTGCGGTACATGATGGCAAAATCACTCGGGTTTTGCCTGGCCCGGATGCCATCGCGGATATCACTGACCACTAACTGCGCCTCTTCGCGGTCATCCTCAGCCACAATCAGCCGAATTTTCTCGCCTGTCTGGGCTTGCGTGAAAAGCTTTTTGCGGGTTCGGTTGCTGTTCTGATCGATAACAGCTACGGCACTGTCCAAAATGGTTTGCGTGGAGCGATAGTTTTGTTCCAGCAAGATGACTTCCGCGTCCTTAAAATCTTTCTTAAAGCGCTCAATGTTGCGGTAATCCGCTCCCCGCCAGCGATAGATGGATTGGTCTTCATCCCCCACAACGTACAGGTTTTTATGTACCCTGGCGAGGTTACGCAGGATGGCATATTGGGAATAATTGGTATCCTGGAATTCATCCACCAAAATGTGTTCAAACTTATGCCCATAAGTATCCCGCACAACTGGATAGCTCTCAAAAAGCTGGTTGGTATAGACCAGCATATCGTCAAAGTCCATGGCGTTATTCTTCACCAGGCGCTGCTGATAAAGGGCATAAAGCCGTTTGGTCTGTTCATCCCTGAAATTTTGGACCGGGAAAGCTTCTGGCAGAATCAAATCGTTCTTGGCGTTGGATATGGCGGCTAAAATGGAAGCAGGTTTATATAGTTTCTCATCCAGGTTGTTGTCGCGTAATATTTCCTTCATCAAGGCTTGCTGGTCATCAGTGTCAAAGATGACAAAGTTTTTGGTGACAGGCAAAAGATCAGCTTCCCGCCGTAAAATGCGCCCACAAATCGCGTGAAAAGTGCCCAGCCAAATCCCTTCAGAGTTTGGACCAATCAGTTTGGTCATCCTCTCACCCATTTGTTTGGCCGCTTTGTTGGTGAAGGTGACCGCTAGGATGTTATGGGCTGGCACTTTGAAAACGCTGATCAGGTAGGCAATTCTGTAGGTCAACACGCGCGTCTTGCCCGAACCAGGACCTGCCAAAACCAAGGTGGGACCAGCCGGCGCGGCAACGGCCAGTTGTTGTTGTGAATTTAAGCGATCAAGTAAGGCGTCCATAATCAAGGCTGATTGTACCAAAAGGGGGTCAAAACCCTATGAAAGGATCAAAACTCGTAAAAGTCCCAACACAAATCCGGCGATGACCAGCACGTAGGGCTGTGATTTTGTGAAGAGTAAGATAGCCAGTCCTGCCAGCATGAGCACTACACTCCAAAGGTCGACTATGGCATTTTGCGCCAGGGTGATACAGATAAACAGAATCAAAGCTACCACGGCCGCGTTGACACCTCTTAAAAAGCTATGCGCAAGATGGTTTTCACGCATCTTTTTTACCAGGGGTGCTGTGGCTGCCACGATCAGGAAGGAGGGTAAAAATACGCCAAAGGTGGCTGCCGCCGCCCCACCCAAGCCGCCGGCTATGTAACCGACAAAAGTGCTGGCCGATAGCACCGGGCCGGGCGTGATTTGTCCCATCGCGATGGCATCTGTCAGTTGCTGAGAGGTCAACCAGCCAAAGCGATTGACAACATCTTCTTCGATCAGCGCGAACAAAACCAGGGCTGAACCAAACAAAACTGAACCCGTCCGCAAAAAATACAGAAAAATTGTCGAAAAGCTTTCTTTAGCCTGAGCTGCTGTGTTTTGAACGAAATCAGTTATTGCAGGCAAAGGTAGAAACGCCAGCATCCATTGTGTCGGCGGGAGGCCTTTGGGCCATTCTGCCAACAGGTGGTGCAACAAAGCGCCAAGTACACCACCGCCAATCAAGATCACGGCCTCATTGACTCCCAGCAGTTTTGCCACGACTGCCAACAAGAATATGGCTATCTGCTTCCAGCCTTTGAAACTGGATTTGCCGATCCGCCAGGTGGTTTCCAAAACTATGGCCAAAACCAAGGGATTCAAGACATAGAAGATGC
This sequence comes from Anaerolineaceae bacterium, assembly GCA_028699715.1. Taxonomy (GTDB): domain Bacteria; phylum Chloroflexota; class Anaerolineae; order Anaerolineales; family Anaerolineaceae; genus Mesolinea. Next base: position 5,961 of record JAQVUC010000012.1, read on the forward strand.
CTTCAATTTGAGGAAGGCTGCCGTAGCGCATGTAAACCCAGGCTAATAAGAGGCTGGTAAGGAAAGCCGGGGAGATAAAGCTCAGTCCGGCAACGAGCAGGCCGGGATAACCCGCCCGCACATAGCCAACATGGTAACAGGTCTCGCTGGCGTTTGGCCCTGGGATCAGGTTGGCCGCGGAAAGCAGATCCAAAAAGTGCTCTTCCGTGACCCACTTATTCTTTCGGACAAATTCGTTTTCCATCATGGCGATGTGGGCAGTAGGAGCGCCAAAACTGGTGAGCCCGATTTTCAAGCAGACCAAAAATAATTCCAATAGACGGGTTTTTAATGGAAGTAATGCTGCTTTTGCAGCGTCCGCCCGCGAGTCTTCTTCCACTTCCTGTCCTGCTTTGATAATCTGCTCACTCATCGCTAGAACTTAACCAGGGGCAAATGCAATAACAAATTCTCAATTACCAAACGAGGGTTGACATTTGCGTCAAGCTGTCCAAGCGCCTTTTCGTGTTCTTTGAGGATTCTTTCAATTATTTGGGGACGGATCAGCTTGGCTATTTCAAGGATCTGATCTTCATGTTCAATGTTGACCAAAGGGATTTGAGTGGATTCTCTTCGGATCATCGCGTCCCGCCAGTAAGTCAACCAGGTTGAGATCAAAAAAACAAAATGCTCTCTTGAGGCAGCTTTTCGCTGCTGCAGTTTTTCAACGTACTGCAGGCGCTCCCGCAGTCTGCTGGTCATCAAGTATTCCAAATCTGTCAGAGCCTGATCGTAAGCATCCAATAACTCTTGATTTTGGTCAAATCCAAGGGCTGTGCCCACCCGCCCGCCAGAAAGGTGCGCGATGCGGGCAGCCCGCAAAAGCGCTATGCCTTTTTCTTCAATTAAATATTCTTTCACTTCTTCAACGGTTGAAGGGCGCAGTCGCAGCACTTCACATCGCGAAGAAATGGTTTCCAGCAGGCTTTCTTTGGCATCGGCAGTCAGAATCAAAATCGCTTTTGAAGGCGGCTCTTCCAATGACTTTAGCAAAGCGTTGGAGGCTCCCATGGTCGCTTTTTGAAAATCAGGAATGATCACGATGCGGTAGTTGGATTGGTAAGGCGCCAAAGCCAAGGTTTGCTGCATTTCACGGATTTGGTCAATTTTCAAATCCTTGCTGCCTTCAGCAACTCGCAGGAAGCTCAAATCCGGGAAGCGCTCTTCTTCAATTTGCCTGCAAGTCAGACATTCTCCACAGAATTCCTGGTTCGCCTGTAAATTTGTGCAGTTTAAGGTTTTGACAAAAGCTTTTGCCAGGCTTTCTCTTCCCACACCATCAGGACCAGTGATCAGGTATGCGTGTCTGGTTTTCCCAAGATTGGCGTGGTTTTTCAAATAGTTGACGGCGGGTTCATGCCCAAGGATGTTCCAATGCATTTCTGGATTCTAACACGTATCCGTTTGAAACGAGACCCTTTTTATTGCCGTGCCTTAGTTTTTTGGGATTACCAGAATCCCCTCAACCTTTTGGAGTAAATACCTTATAATTGTCCAGTCTGATTTTGGAGGAATAAATTTTTATGAGTGAAAAAACTACATCAATTATCACACCCACTGAAGATATTCTAAATATCTCCTGGCACTCAATTGATTCAGCGAAAGTGCTGGACAATCTCAACGTGCCGGTTGAGACAGGTCTATCTGAAGAAGAAGTAAAAGCCCGCTTGGAAAAGTTTGGTCACAATGAATTAGCTGAACGCCCTGGCAAAAGCTTTTTACAAAAATTGTGGGAACAAATCAACAGCTTTGTGATCTGGCTCTTGATCGGCGCGGCAGTTATTTCTGCTGTACTGGGCGACTGGGTTGAAGCTGGCGCAATTTTGCTGATCGTGGTCCTGAATGCCATCATGGGTATTATCCAGGAGTCACGCGCTGAAGCATCACTGGCGGCTCTTAAAAAGATGTCCGCTCCTGAGGCGCAGGTCTTGCGGGACGGGCACCGGGTCATGGTTCCCTCACGCGACCTCGTGCCGGGCGATATTGTTTTCATCGAAGCCGGCAACTTCATCCCCGCGGACATGCGTTTATTAGAAGCGGTCAACCTGAACATCGATGAAGCCTCCCTGACCGGAGAGTCAGTGCCTGCCAAAAAGGATGCTGAAAGCAGCCTGCAGGCGGATGTCCCCCTGGGCGACCGTGAAAATACCGCCTTCATGGGAACAACCGTCAGCTACGGACGCGGCAGGGGCATTGTCACCAGCACTGGGATGCACACACAGCTCGGCCTGATCGCCACCATGCTGCAGACGGTTGAAGAGGAACAAACACCCTTACAGAAACGCCTGGATCAACTTGGAAAAACGCTCGGTATTGGCGCTCTCATTGTTTGTGTCCTGGTCTTTGTGATTGGCGTTGCCCGACTTATCCTGGGGAACAGCGTCGCGATTGGATCTGAACCCTTCTGGGAAGAAATCGTAGCCCTCTTCATGATCGCCGTTTCTCTGGCGATTGCGGCTGTGCCCGAAGGTTTGCCAGCGGTCGTCACCATCAGCCTGGCTGGTGGCATGCGCGAGATGGTCAACCGTCACGCTCTGATTCGCAAACTGGCATCCGTGGAAACACTGGGCTCAGTTACCACTATTTGCACCGATAAAACCGGTACGCTGACACAAAATCAGATGACCGTGACCAAATTATGGGTCGACAGTCATTTTGTAGATATAACAGGAACGGGTTACGAACCGGTTGGAGATTTTAAGGTTGACGGTGAAGTAGTTGACCTGAAAGAATTCCCGGCTGCCCGAACCGCGCTGTGGATTGGTACTATTAATAACGACGCCCAACTTGAGCCGACTGGCGAAAGTGAAGGCAAGACAACTTATCGTATGGTTGGTGATCCAACCGAAGGTTCGATTCTGGTTGCCGCCCTCAAGGCTGGCGCAGCCGCTAATACAGTCAATCAAAATTATCCGCGCAAGCAGGAAATCCCCTTTGATTCCAGTCGCAAGCGTATGGTGACCATTCATAATATTGTCAATCCTGGCAATGGAGACATTTCTCCCTACGTGACCAATGAGAAAACCAACTGGTACACAATTGCCGTCAAAGGCGCGCCGGATGTGGTTTTGGAACTCTGCCGCTTCAAATCGGACATGGAAAATAATCCGGTGGAACTGACAGCTGCGGATCGGGAAGAAATCCTGGCCGCGAATAATGACATGACCAGCCGCGCTCTGCGGGTTTTGGGTGTCGCCTATCGGCCAGTGCCCGAAATGCCCAGCGAAATCACCTCAGAAGCGCTTGAGAAAGATCTGATTTTTGTTGGTTTGATCGGCATGATCGACCCCTCACGTCCGGAAGTTAAACCCGCGCTTGAGGAAGCCCAAACAGCTGGCATCCGCTCCGTTATGATTACCGGTGATTATCCCAACACAGCCAAGGCCATCGCGGAAGATATCGGACTTTTACAGGCTGGTCACAAGGTTTTGACTGGCGCTGATATCAGTGACAAAAACGAAGATGAGATGCGCGAAATCGTAAAGATCACTGATGTTTACGCTCGCGTCAGCCCGGAACACAAGATGAAAATCGTTGACGCGCTGAGGGATAACGGTGAAGTCGTGGCCATGACCGGTGACGGCGTCAATGATGCTCCGGCGATCAAACGTGCTGATATTGGCGTTGCCATGGGTATTACCGGCACTGACGTTGCTAAAGAAACTGCGGATATGGTGCTAACTGATGATAACTATGCTTCAATCGTTTCAGCGGTTGAGCAAGGGCGCATCATCTACAGCAACATTCGCAAGTTTGTCTACTACCTTGTCTCATGTAATGTTGCTGAGATCATGATCATCTTCCTTGCCACTGTTTTCGGTTGGAACACTCCCCTTGCTCCAATTCAGCTTCTGTGGCTCAACCTGGTTACTGATGGTGCCCCCGCCCTGGCGTTGGGTACGGAAAAAGGCGACCCGGACATTATGCAGCATCCACCACGGCCGTCTGACGAACCAATCATCAACCGCTATATGGTCAAAGGCATTATCGTTCAGACCATTGCCATCACCGCCGCTACGCTGGGCGCTTTCTTCCTCGGTGGAGGCGCATTAGAAGGCGCTTCGATGGAAGCACGGATCCTTTCTGAAACTTTCGCCTTCGTGACCTTGTCACTCTCGGAACTCTTCCGAGCCTACACAGCCCGTTCAGAGTACTATCCCCTCTCAAAAATCGGGATTTTCACCAACAAGAACATGAACCTGGCTGTTTTAGTCTCAGTTATTCTGATCATTTTAGTGATATACGTGCCTTTCTTGCAGGTAATTTTTGACACTGTATCCCTCAGATGGATCGATTGGGCAGAAATCTTACCTTTGGTCCTTATCCCATCGATTGCCGCAGAAATAATGAAGTCGATTTCTTACAAACAGCACCAGAAACAACGGGCTGAGTAAGAACCTGCTATTACGTTTTAGACCGCAAAGCTCCTGTAAAACAGGAGCTTTGTTTTTAAGACTTTGTTTGGAAAATTTTTGAAATTTTTCAGGTTTGTAAAAGACGTTTACTGTAAGGTTCAGCAAAAAGTGCCGGGGTACCGCCGGTATGCCAGAAAAGGACTTTTTCTCCTTTTTTGAAGTAAGCTTTGCGGATCAAGTCAACCAAGCCAGCGGCTGCCCGTCCGGTGTAAACCGGGTCAAGCAGAATGCCTTCCTTCTGGGCAAATAAACGGATTACGTCCACTTCCGCCTGTGTCAGAACACCGTAGCCCGCCTGACAATAGCTGTCCTTGATCAGTACATCTTCTGGTGTGACTGAGCAGTCATATTCAAGGGTCTTTGCTGTTTGGTTGACCAAGGCAGCAATTTCAGGGGCGAAGACTGAGGTTTGATGTTCGATACTGATGCCCAGTATCTTGCCCTTAAAACCAGTCTTATGGGCTCCCAGGATCAACCCGGCTTGAGTGCCGCCCGAAGAGCTGGCAAAAACAATCCAATCGGGGTTGATCTTTTGTTTGTCAAGTTCTTCCATTGCATGCAAATAGCCTAAGGCACCAATTTGGTTGGAACCGCCATACGGGATCAGGTAAGGTTTTAAACCTTCTTCTTCTGCTTTGTCAAAATGCTCCTTTAAGGCCTGATCGCGTTTTTCTTTTTCAGTAAAGAAAATCTGCGCCCCGCTCAACTTGTCTAAGAGCAAATTGCCTTGAACTTTTTCAGGTGCCTGGCCAGCCAAAACCAGAATGCAGCCCAGTCCGGTTTTAGCCGCGGCCGCGGCTACCTGCCGGCAGTGATTGGATTGCACCGCGCCGGTACTGAGCAAAGTTTTGCAGCCCCTGGCAAGCGCGTCGCCAAGCAGAAATTCCAGCTTTCGGGTTTTATTACCGCCCATTCCCAGGCCAGTCAGGTCGTCTCTCTTGATGAATAAGTCAGGTCCTCCAAGAGAGCTGGTCAGGTGGGGCAGAAACTCGACAGGTGTTGGTAAATTAGCCAATTGGACTCGCTCAACCATTCTGCACTCTCTTCCTGTTTTCCGACTTGCCCCGTCTTCGCATTAAATCCAAGAGCTTAGGCAGGGTTTGGGTGTAAGTTTTGTAAATTTGGGGGTGGGAGGGAAAATCCCAGGCGCCAATGTGACGAGCGGTGAGGCCATTAAAGCCCTGCTTAAAACGGTACACACCCCACATCGAATCTGTGCTGTCAAAAGTATCAGGCGCGCCCCACATGTCATAAGTATGGCAACCCAGGTGCTTGGAAAGGCGGATAGCCTCCCATTGCAGCAAGTAATTGGGCATCAACTCGCGGTAAGCCTCTGTGGACATGCCAAACATGTATCGGCTGACCTTATTGAAAACAAACAAGATCAAGGCCGCTACAGGCTGAGCCTCAACCTCGGCGATCAGGATTTTAGCCATTCCTGCCTTCAGGAAAGCAGCCCAGGTTTTCAGGTAATAGTCTTCGTGCCTGATCACAAAATCATCTCTTACGGCTGTTTCAGCGTATAGTTGATAAAGCATGGGCAGCTCATTGATTTGACCCTGACGGACTTCAACCCCCTTGCGGCCAGCCAAACGGATGTTGTAGCGCGTTTTCTGTTTCATCGCGGCCAGCAAGTCTTCTTCGCTTTGGGTTAAATCCAGTAAAACCGTATTCTGAAACTGGATTTGATCCTGAGAGTATTGCCAACCTTGTTCCTCAAGCATCTTCTGTAAGGATAAACCATTGGGTGAAGACTGTTCTTCATCCGTTCCGGGTATGCCCGTTCCCAGAAGAACATCGGGGTCAATTTTCAGGAAGATCGTCTTGTGTTTCTTTGATAAGTTTTGCAAATCACTTATGACTTGGCAGGCGAATTCAAGGTTGTCCCAATCGA
>JAQVUC010000259.1 GCA_028699715.1 Anaerolineaceae bacterium
CTTTATATGCGTCTGTTTTACCAGCCCAATTCAGTTGATACCTTTCAGAATCGGTATTGATGCTTTCACCCAATATCTGTTTGAGTTGCTCCACATTGATTTTGTCCTCCGTAAAGGCACCAGGAATAATTTCCTTCAACTTGGAAATAAGGTCTTCCTTTATATTCAAAGATTTGCCGTCCATACTCATTTATTTCTCAGTGTTTTTAATCCAGTCAATAACTAAGTGAAGGGCATCTGAGGCGAAAGCCTCATCCTTCACAAAATCAAAAATTTGGTTTGCTAACCAAAGCGAAAGCAGTTGCGTTTTATCAGCCTGGAGTAGTTTTGCCAACTGCTCTACTTGTTCACGCTTCGCCTTCCGCTCTCCACGCTCAATCTTGCTAAACATGGGAGTGTCTATTTCTAGATCGGCTGCCAATTGTCGCTGCAAAAGCCCTTGGCTTTCTCGCAGCTCTCTAATCCTTTCACCAAAGTGCATGACCTGTTAATTTATGACTTGTCAAATTTAGGACAATATAGGAAAAAAAAAGAAAGAAAAAAGAGCTTGGACTGATTTTTTAAGATTCAGGATTTTGAGGAAATAGAGGAAACTAAGGATTATTCGTCCTTAGTTTCCTTAGAATCCTGAGATTCCTCAAGTGAGGTGTTGATGTACTGGTCGTGTGCCTCACGGTGAATAAGCCCTGATTTCACAAAGTTTGCAATGTAGCCTTCGGCTGTCTTTGCCGGAATGCTCATGGCTTTTGCTACTTCGAGATATTTCTGTCGATTGAAGGTGTGTGGTAAGGCGTATAGAAACTTCTCCTTCTTATTCATGCGGGTTGGCTTAGGCTCTTCTTGTGGAAGTTCTCCAAACACTTTGCATGAATGCTTCACCAGCACTTTGACCATTGAAAGCGAAGCTTGAAAATCCCTTTCCTCACAAATCAGCTTCTTGGAAGTGTCACCTGTTTCCATGATCCGCAAAGCGGAGAATATCATGGAGATTCGGTAAGCAATCAAACCTAACCTCCTGATAGTGGCCATGTAATCCAAACCTTGGAGGTTCATGTACTTTTCCTGTATCTGGCCAAAGAACTGGTTGAATTGCTCTTGCTGGTCTGCCGTAAGGTAGAACTGCCTTGGTTCATCTTGCATGATGACTTTGTAGAGTTCATAGAACTCGTTGCCAAGGGCTTCAAAGTAATCGTCTAATCCGTTATCGGTTTGGCTTGCAAAGACATTTTTCCATACCGGGCGAACATTCATGAAATAGAAGATGAAACGGCTGAATAAGCCGTTTTCAGCGTTGGGTATCAATGCCGAAACTTGTTTTGGTGTTCCTGAAAGAACGGTAGAAAGGCAAGGGCTTTCTATGTCTACAAACTCACGGTCGGTTCTGCGATAGTAGGAAATGGTTTCATGGTGAAAGGCTTTTCTAAAGCCATCACTGTAGTTTCCGTAATCGCTCTTGAATGCATGTGCTAAGGTGTCTCCTTCGGTCTCGAATATCAGCCCCCTGCCATCACTATCACCCAAAAGCTGATAAGCTCCCGTTGAACTGTTGTTGGCCGGAATGAACAGCATTTTTTCAGGTGGTTTGGCTGGCTTCTCGATGCCGTCTTCCTTACCCTTTTTCGAGTTGTATTCTGCCATTTCCAATTCATAGTGCTGTTTGTGGAGTTTGGCCTGTTCCCTCAACTCTTTGTGAATAGGGTTGACCAACTGGCGGCAATGCACTAAGCGACCTTTTCCTGCGGATGCCTGGGCTGTAATGAATAGGAATAGATTAGGGAAAACTCGTTTGCCATCATAGATGCCTGATACTTTGGGCAAACATGCGCTAATAGCTCCGAGGGAACCGAGGAGTAGAATATCTCTTTCCTCATTGGAGGTGGCAACAGCCACAACCTTTTGCAGAAATTCAGGAAGTTCAGGAAACAAGGAATCTGGGAAGGTTGGCATTTCTTCGGGTTCATGATTTTCGGGCTGTTGGTATTCAGATTGACTACTATTCAGCTTTTCACTTTTGAAAGTACGATGATCCTGTTTTTCTGTCCGTGGAGGGGCAATGTCAATTCCTGCATCTTTGGCGAGGTAGAAAAAGGTCTTTAGTGAAACGCCATGACCTTTTGATTTCAGGCAATTGTCAAATTGCTTGTCGCACTCCGTAGCGGAATAATCGGGATAGAACTGGCTTACTCTATGAAATAGGTTTCTGCCTTTCTCACCAAACTCATCAGCAAAGGCAAAGCCGATATTGACCCAATTGCTGTAAGAGGAGGTAATATCTGTACGGTTGGCTTCAATGCTTTGAATGATGCGTTCTACTTCATCTATTTGAGAATCTGTATTGAAAGTTTGTTGCTCTGTAACTTTCGGTTGCGGGGTTGGCTGATTAAGCCAATCCTGCGGATTGAATGTTTTTCTTTCCATGTCCTACAAGTATTTAGGATTGATGAATATTTCTGAATCATGTGGAAGGAAACAGGCTCTTGAAATGTCCTTCCCGGATTGGTCTATTTCGAGTTGGTAGGTGTGGGAAACGTAGTTTGCCACTGCCTTGAAATAGTCCTGGTGTTTTGCCTGCGTCAAGTCGATTGGAATTACCCATTTGAGGCCATCACCTGAAGGAGATACAAACAGTAGCTCCGTTTCAAAGTAGTGGTCGTTGAGTAGTGCTGCCTTGAGTGAAGGAATGTCCTGAATGTGGTCAAAATCGATTGTGAGCAAACCTGAATGTCTTTGAAGGTTTGCATCATTCCTCTTTGAGAAAGTGCCTGAGAAGGTCACATAATCGAAATTTTGAGCCTTGTACTTTCTGGCTTCCTTCGGGTCGGGAATGTTGCGGAGTGTACTTGTACACGATGCAAATTCATTGCCTTTGATAAGGTGGTACACCTCAACCAAGGAGGCTTGCCGACTTGGTACTACGTTGGTGACAGGTTTATTGAAATAGCTGAAAACTGGCGGGGCCTGTTTGACTATTTCAGGAAGAGCAACCGCAGGTTGCGATTCTGCCTGTCTGTAAAAACCTTG
>JAQVUC010000260.1 GCA_028699715.1 Anaerolineaceae bacterium
TCGCGAATCTCCCCAAAATCCGCTTTATCCGTCAGAACAAGACTGATTTTGTTGATGTTTTGGTGGGGTCCCTGGCAATTAAAAGCTGTGGTGGGGAATAAGCGCATGGTCCAATTTTTGACTTCTTCCGTGCTTGAGTCAAGCAGTCTCGTTAATTCTGGCAAATATTGCGCATGCGCATAAAGGCTCTCCTGTCCTTCTTCAAAGAAGCCAATTTCCCGATCCACCAGATAATCATAGACCTTTTCAACTAGGGCTTGGGGAATGGCCTTATGGAAAAGCTCAGTGCCGTTTTCTTCGATGTAAATCCCATTTCCTCCGATGAAGCCGTCGAAACCAAGCTCCCAGAGGTAATCATAAACCTGGCAAACACTGCGGCCAGTATTGAGGAAAATTTTATGACCGTTGGCTCTTGCCTGGTTTAAGGCTTGCACGGTTGAGGGGGAAGGAACAAGAGTGTTATCCACCAGTGTTCCGTCGATATCAACAAAAATTATTTTTTCGTTACGCATTCTTCACCTGTGACAGTTTCTGATGATAACACAGTCAAATTGCTGTCAGTGGTTTTAGTCCTGGAAGTATTGTAAAGAAACTGTTAATGTTTTCAAACAAGATGGAAAAGAATTGCAAACAGGTCTATTATTTGGAAGGATATCGAAAGAGCAAGAGGGAGTTTACAAACTCCCTCTTGAATTTGAATCCAGATTAATTACTTGGCTTTGCCCTGGTTGGCTACGGCTTCCATTTGAGCTTTGATGGCTTCCTGATCGCCTAAGTAGTATTTCTTGAGCACATTGAAGTCGTCATCAAATTCATAGACCAAGGGGACGCCGGTCGGGATGTTGACGCCAACGATCTGTTCTTCGGTCAGTTGGTCGAAGCTCTTTACCATGGCTCTCAGGGAGTTGCCGTGAGCAACCACCAGGACGCGCTTTCCAGCAATCATGTCGGGTTTGATCACTTCTTCAAAGTAGGGCATGGTCCGTTCCACGGTGATTGCCAGGCTTTCCGTGAGAGGAAGGACAGACTTTTCTTCAGTTTCGCGATATTGCGCCTGGGTACGGGGGCTGCGCTCGTCGTCTTCGTCCAGCTCAGGTGGGGGAGTGGCATAAGAGCGCCGCCAAATCAGTACCTGTTCCTCGCCATATTTGGCGGCTGTTTCGGCTTTGTTCAGGCCTTGCAAAGCGCCGTAATGGCGTTCATTCAGCTTCCAGGACTTAATTACAGGGAGCCAGGAACGATCCATTTGGTCAAGAACGATATCCAGGGTATGGATAGCCCGCTTGAGGTAGGAGGTGTAGCAAATATCAAAATCAAAGCCTTGCTCTTTTAATAATTTTCCTCCGGTGGCTGCTTCTTCCCGACCTTTTTCGGTCAGTTCCACATCTGTCCAACCTGTGAACAGGTTGAGTTTATTCCATTCACTTTCACCATGACGGACAAGCACTAATTTCATCATTTGGATCTCCTCATTTTTTTTTCTAATTTTACTCGTCAGATAGCTTTTCTGACAAAAAGGCTTTTACATCAAATCTGTTATAAAGTTACTCCCACTCAATTGTAGCAGGTGGTTTGCTGCTGATGTCATAAACCACGCGATTGACACCCTCAACCTCGTTGACAATACGGTTGCTGATAAGCCCCAGCAGGTCCATGGGCAGACGCGCCCAATCGGCTGTCATGAAGTCGACCGTGGTAATGGCTCTCAAAACGATCGTTTCCGCGTAGGTGCGCTGATCGCCCATCACTCCAACACTTTTGACCGGCAGCAGAGCGGCAAAAGCCTGGGAGGTTCCCCGCAATTCCCCATTTTCATCCGTTGACAGATGCAGCAAATTGGCGTTTGAGAGTTCCTCCATCAGAATGGCGTTGGCTTGCCGGACAGCCGCGACGCGTTCAGGCGTGACCTCTCCCAGACAGCGCACAGCCAACCCTGGCCCAGGGAAGGGCTGCCGCCAAAGTATTTCAAGTGGCAGGCCAAGTTCTACTCCGACCGAGCGAACTTCATCTTTGAACAAGAAACGTAAAGGTTCAACCAACTTGAAGCGCAAGTTTTCAGGCAGCCCGCCCACATTGTGATGAGATTTGATCCGATGTGCTTCTGTGACGCCAATTCCTTTGGATTCAATCACATCAGGATAGATGGTGCCCTGGGCTAAAAATTTGAACTCGCCCGCTTCGTGAACTGCCTTTTCAAATTCGAGGATGAACAACTCACCAATGGTTTTCCGTTTTTCTTCGGGATAGGTGATGCCTTTGAGGCGCGCGAAAAATCGTTCAGCCGCGTCAACCATGATCAATCTTTCGCCCAGCAGAGGCCGAAAGGTGGCTTCAATTTGTTTGGCTTCGTCCTGGCGCATCAGACCTGTGTCAATAAAAATGGCTGTGACTCGCTCTCCAATCGCCCGTTCCACAAGGGCGGTGGTGATGGCAGAATCAAGTCCGCCTGAGATGGCAGAAAGGACGCGCTCCTCGCCCACCTGTTCCCGGATCTTTTCAACACTTTCTTCGATGATGTTTTTTGGGGTCCAGCCGGGTTGACAGCCACAAATATTCAGAACAAAGTTGGTCAAAACTTCACTGCCGTACTGAGTGTGATGGACTTCAGGATGAAATTGCAGCCCATAGCGGTTCTTCTCATAGTCAGCCATGCCCGCGTAAGGGCTATTGCGAGAATTGGCAATGCCTTCATATCCGGGTGGAAGGAGGGTGACATGGTCACCATGCGACATCCACACTTTTTGTTCACCCAGGTGAAGCAAAGGATTTTGAGAGGGAACGCTCAGTTTCGTTAGTCCGTATTCATGTTCAGTGCTTGGGGTCACTTCCCCGCCTGATTGATGAGCCAGGGCTTGCATGCCGTAACAAATCCCCAGGATGGGCAACTCGCTATTCAAGACATAGTCTTGAATAAAAGGAGCATTTTGGGCGTAGATTGATTGCGGTCCGCCGGAGAGAATGATCCCTTTCGTGTCTGCTGTCAGGGCTTCTGATGGTTTGGCGTTCCAGGGCAGCAGTTCACAATAAACC
>JAQVUC010000261.1 GCA_028699715.1 Anaerolineaceae bacterium
TTTGCCCATTGTTTTTGAGGATCACGCCTTGAAGTTTGTGGTTTTGCGTCGAGAACGCTGTATGGTTGATTGGGAAAAGCTGGGTGAGCCGCGTAACTGGAGAAAGCTCGGTGTTCTTATCGGGAAAGTTCGGGTAGAGCTAAACTTGGGATTGGAACCTTCCATAATTATTCATCCAGGTCAAGTTAAAGGCTTCAATGTTGATGAGTTGGAAATGGAGTCCGCTCGGATCGTGGAGCGTACCCGGGTTGTTTTGGAGCAGAAGTTGGGGATGTTGCTTTCTGAAAACGGAATCCAGCTGCATGCTCCAAGATGGCGGGTTTATCGTCCAGAATGTCACCAATGGATTTCTGCAGGAACCGTAGAAGTAGAAGGGATTGGAGCGCTTGATCATAGTCCAACTCATGATAAGCAGGATCCACTTTCGGGCAAACCTCACCTTGAATACAGCAACAAACGCTTCGCGGCACACGCTGCAGAGTTTCCAGTTACCTATGACCAAAATAAGCGGCTAGCAGTTTCTGCAGTCGAGTTCCCGCTGGTTCTGGCTAATTTGGAGGCTAAACTGGATGCTTTGTATGGCCAGTTTGAGCGGTTGGTTATCGCTAATGAACGCTTAACTGAAGTGTTGGGCAAAGCTGCGAATTTAGAGCAGCCAGACTCAGCTGATTTGGCTGAGGGTCAAAAGAAACTTGGAGAATACGTTTCATGAATAAGTTGTTATGGTGATTGATTTGATTGAAAAGAAATTTAGTTTAAAAATTCCTGAGGCATATTTGCCTCTTGTTGAAGACATTCGACTGCTAAAGTCGGATGAAAACAACCCAAACAGAATGTCCCTCAAACAGCAAGAGCAGGTCTGGCGCAGTCTGCAAAAATACGGTTGGACCTACCCCATCATAACCAACAAAGACGGAGTCTTCGCAGATGGAGAACAACGTGCCCAAGTCTGCAAAACACACAGTGAATTTTTTGCTCCAGTCTTGCGTTTGCCGGTTTCTGATGTTGATCGGCGGATGCTTCGACAGATCCTAAACAAACTGAAAGGCAAACATAGCAGAGAACTTGATGGCGCCGAGTACCTTCGCATTATTGAAGCTGGAGAAAAACAGGACCTGCAAGCTTTGCTAGCTGCGGTTGGGGAGAAGCTACCAGAGGATTTAGGTGGAGAAAGCGAAAGCTCAAACATGATACCAGACAGCTACGAGCTATTGATAGATTGCAAAGATGAGGCTGAGCAGCAGCGTTTCTTTGAGAAGCTCAAAGGCGAAGGCTACCACGTAAGGGTTCTGAACCTTTAGGAGCCTGCCAAGAATGGACTTTGATTTTACCAACAGCTGGAGTGAACCTGACAGTTTCAGAGCTCAAAGCGTAGTGGGCAGCTTCACTTTGAACGATGTCAAGTTGCAGAAGCGCTTCAAAGGCTCCCTGCCAATAGAAGACCAGGATTGGCAAATAGGAATTATAGTTGGTCGCAGCGGCTCAGGCAAATCCAGCATAGCTAAACGTCTTTTTGGGGACTCCTACATCTTGGGCTTTAATTATTCGCATAAGTGCATCCTGGATGATTTCTCAGAGGACCTAAAAACAGTTGAAGTTACAAAGACACTTTGCAGCGTTGGCTTTGCTAGCCCCCCTGACTGGCTAAAACCCTACAGTTGCCTAAGTCAAGGAGAAAAAATGCGTGTAGACATAGCCCGTGCCTTGTGCTTAGATCGTAAACTGGTTGTTTTTGATGAGTTCACGTCTGTTGTGGATCGTGAAATTGCCAAAGTCAGCGCCTACGCCATCAGCAAAGCCATTAGGCGCCAGAAAGACAAGAAATTCATTGCCGTAACTTGTCACTACGACGTTGTTGACTGGTTAGAGCCTGACTGGGTCTTCTGTACTGACACGATGGAGTTTACTAGAAAAAAAGAGTTCGGCCGCCCGTTGAGCTCAAAGTTCATCGGTGCGGCACAAAACTTTGGCAGATGTTTAGGAACTATCATTATCTAAACACTTCACTAGGTGCAGGAATCCGCTGCTATACCGCCCTATACCAGAATAGGCCAGTTGCTTTCATAGCCGTAGCTCACACTCACATGAGCGATAATTATTTTCGTGTTTCCCGCCTAGTAGTTCTACCTGACTACCAGGGCATAGGCATTGGAAAGCAACTGCTAAATTTTATCGCTGACTTGTATACTTCCCAGTTGAAGTGCCCCTTCTACTTAGTTACAAGCAACCCCCAACTGATAAGAGGAAACCTGGGGTGCTGGAAAATTACGCGTGTTGGCCACAGCAAACCTGGCAGATCTGACACACGAATCAACAGTGAACTGCGAAAAAGCAGAAGCGGCAACCGACTGACAGTTTCAATGATTTATTGTCCAGACAACAAAAAGGAGGTGACTTTATGAGTCAAAGCCATGCACACTTCGCCGGCTGGCTTATCTGCCCAACATGTAAAGAGGAAACCCGACATTACACAAATGACACACATAATTATCCTCGAAGTAGGCAGAGACGGATTTGGTGTGAAAAATGCAGAATACTTCGCATACAGTTTAAACAATCAGACGGACAATGGATCTAAGTTCAAAATTTTATTACAAAGTTTAGTTTTAAGTAAACTGACTATTAGTTGGATTATTTGATTTCATTTAAGAGAACCTGTTTAGCAACCAAAGACAAGATATCACTTTTGCCCCAAAATTCTCTCGTCAGTAAGGATAATAACGATTATTCTTTGGACAAAGCCGTAATGGATTTTATAGTGACTTACAACTACTAATGCTCTTTACACAGAATTATCGCTATTCATGACCTCATACATACACTATTAGTCTGTTTAACTAATACAACCAATCACGTGTAACAGGTACTATTTATTTGAGACAATTCTCTTTCGTATAGAATATATTCCTAAACAAAAGGTCAAAATCTCAATAATGATGATAATTATGAAGACTATCGCCATTGTATACGACATTAAATCAGCAGGATACATTCTAGTAGAAGAATAGGACAGCTCCACTATTGGATAG
>JAQVUC010000262.1 GCA_028699715.1 Anaerolineaceae bacterium
CAATTGTCGGATACCGAGATAAGGGCTGCCCTTAACAGTGCTCAAGCTGTACGACTCTGTTAAGGGCAGCCCCTGATTTACCTAAATACCTTTGTAATATCATTCTCTATCTGGATATTGCTATTCTTGTCCAGCGTGACCGTGTAGGTCTGACCTGCCTTCAGGGTTGCCAGAACGGCCTGGGCTTCTTCTTTGGAATCGAAATACACTGTGCGGAGTATTTCATACCAGTCTTTGCCGAAAAGCGATTCCACCGGACCGTTGAGGGCTCCTACCAGATTGGTGAATTGGCCCTGATAGCCGTCTTCGACATGCGCGCTGATCTGGAGGAACCATTTGTCGGGATCATGCATATACCCGTCACGGGTGATCATGACACCATCTCCGAGGTTGTCGCCATTCCTGTTGTATACGCCATTCAGTAAGGGATTGGAGTTCTGCAAGATATTAAAGCCATGCATCAATTTGCCGTCATCCACCAATGTGATCTTGTACTCGCCGCCCGCGCGCTTCCAAGGTCCGCCCACTTCGTTGCGCACCAATTTTGGCGCGGCGGTCTGTGTCTTGAATTCCTTGACCTTACCGTCGGGGAATCTAACCTGGATGATGCCCCCCTTCTCCAGCGAAAGGCGGTACATTTCCATTTCTTGCGCCACCAGTCGGCGTTCCAAGAAATTGACCCATTCATCGTTATCCTTTACCAGCGCGTCGAGAAAGGAGATGCCGGCCTTTTCCGCGGCCTTATTCAGCTCCAACATTGGATAGTGAGCGCAGTGCTGCGGAAGAGAATAATCAACGTTAACGTTCTGTTGCAGGTATTTCAATGAATAGACAAACTGAGCGCGCCTATACCCCTGGTCTGGTGTGTGGATAGTGCCAAATCCGCCCATGTAGCCAAAGGTAATGGGGGCTTTACCCTTCGGAGTCACTTCGAAGATAAAAGAGCCAGTGCCGTTAGTGTGCCCCGGCGTCAATATCGGATATACCCGCACGCCACCGAAATCCATCCACTTTTCCCATGTGTAAAATTGATCGGTAATGGCATTGACAGCGAGATCCTGCGTGGTTGCGCCGATCCCCGGAAAGCCGTATATATCGTAGCCTTTCGCGTCTTCATAGGTCTGGACCACGAGAGGATCTCCACCGGCGTTTCTGATCATCTTGTTAAACTCCACGACCGTACCATAGTGGTCACCGTGTCCATGGCTAAGCAGTATGTATTCTATTGCGCGGGGATCGAAGCCTAACTTTTCTATGCTCAGGTAGTATAGGTATCCGCAAGGAGGCCACCCATAGTCCAACAAAGCCAGGCCGGTATCCGTCTTGAATAAATAGCATGCCACATCGTTATCGCCAACAAAGTACATTCTGTCTTCCACAATGGTAAAGGGTTTGGTATAGGCTATCCAGGGCATGTTATAAGGCTTGACAACAACACCATTGGTCTTAGTGTCAGGGTAATAACTATACTGCGACATGGTGTCGTACTCATCGAAGAGATACTTCGCTTCCACAGCAGTCTGAGGGGTCAGGTAGTAAATCTCGACGACTTTCGCGGAATCCGCCTTCGTATAATTGCGGTCAAAAACCGCAACCACCATCTGACGATTAGCCGTCAAGGAATACTTGCCGCTGGTTTTTTGGGTTACTGGAATACTCGATACGCCACTGGCGGTAATCGTCTTCGACTTGGTATTCAGCTCGTAGACCCTGACGTTATCATCCAGGGTATAGGTCTCTTGGAAGTGGTTGGTATCACCCACGACGATTTGGCCGGAGGTCTTGTCCAGAATCCAGCCGGCTGCCACAAGGTTGCCAGCATTATTATTCACCGGGGAAAACTCAGCGCCGTATTTCATGGTATCAAACCAACAGCCGGCCGAGGTGAGATTGAACAGCTTGCTGAATCCGACAGTATTTCCTTTTCGGTCATACCCTATCTCAACGAAAGAGCCGACGGTAATAGCCTCCCCGGAGTCTTTTATTGTCAAAAGGTCGATGTCGGACTTCTTCATAGGGAGGCTCGTCAAGGTCTCCTGCCCCGTTCCTGTAAGCACTTCAACGCTGAGGCTGTTCCCTTTCACGGTGGGCTCTGAAATCGCATAACCAAGCTTTGAGTACGCAAGCACACTCTCCGCGCTGATTCCAAGCGAGGCATTCGCGCTTTCGGCGGCATGAATCGAAAAAATTCCGATACCCGAAGCGAATATCGCCGAGAACAACAATGCTTTAGATAGCACTTGCCAAGCCAGCTTTCTCATTTCTTGATTCCTCCTTATGAATGATTACTTGTTGTATTGCTGGGTATTATTCAGCCTTCGCTAAAACTCCATATCCCTGTACACCAATTCCCCTTGCTTGACGGTCAGCATCGGTTTCAACAGAATTCTTCCTTTTACTATCTCTCCCTTCCGGTCCCCGAAATCGGTTTCTTTTTCCATGAGCCTGAAAACCGCGATATCGGCATCCGCTCCAGGTTTGAGCTGCCCTAGGGTGTTCGAACAGTTTAAAATGCGGGCCGGGTTGGACGTACCGCAGGCTATTACCTGGTCGAGGGACATACCCAGGTTGAGGTATTTCGACAAGACAAAGGCCAGGTTGAAGACGGCAGGTCGCTTGTAAAGACTTCGCGTAGTCAGATCGGTGCTTATCGTATCCGGCAGAAAGCCTTCCAATAAAGCCTGTCGCGCCACGGCAAAAGAAAAGTGGATATTGGCATTGGCCACGTCGAAAATCACTCCCCGGTTTCTCGCTCTGTTGGCGGCGTCGCTGATTCTTCCCCGATCATCCAGGATACTGTCTCCCTGGTCCTGGAAAGCATGGGTAATTGTATCGCCCCGCCGCAACAGGGAGAGCAAGTCGGACATTTTCGACGGCGGGTTGGAACAGTGCACCATGACCGGAACACCTAGTTCATCGCCAAGCTTGATTGCTTCTTCCAAAGGGGAAAGCCCAAGGGAACCAACGATTTCTTTACCCAGCCTGACCTTTAGGCCGATCAGTTCGTTGGGATATTCCCCAAACAG
>JAQVUC010000263.1 GCA_028699715.1 Anaerolineaceae bacterium
TGACTTGGACCAGGAAAGTTTTGATGTCCTGAAACCCCTGCTTGAAAAAGAAGGCCTGTTTGAAGGGGAAAACCAACTGGTGCTCTCCCGGGAGATCCGGGCTGAGGGGCGCAGCATAGCCAGGGTAAACGGACGCAGTGTAAGTATGGGCTTGCAATCTGAAATCGGCACAGTTTTGGTGGATGTGCATGGACAATCTGAGCACCTTTCACTGCTCAAGGTGAAAAGCCACCGTGAATTGCTTGATCGTTATGCTCACAACGCGACTTTGTTTCAGGAATATAAGGATTTTTACCGTCAGAGGTCTGGTTTGGAATCCGAGTTAAAAGAACTGACCATACTGCAAAACAGCGCAGACGAGCGCATGGACCTGCTGCGTTACCAAATCACTCAAATCGAAGCGGCTAACTTAAGCGTTGACGAAGAAGACAATCTGAAACAGGAGCGTGTGCGTCTGGCGAATGCGGAAACATTAAGCCGGTATGCTCAATCCGCCCTGCAGGCGCTGGATGAGAGCACGCCTGAAGTAAGCGCTGTGACCGATTTGTTGGGCAGTATCTCCAGCGAATTAGGCGCCCTGGCCCGGATAGACCCCCAGTTTCAGTTTTTGGCGGATCAGGTTGAAGCCGCGTTGACCAGTTTGGCTGACGCCGCTTATGAACTGCGCCGTTATAGCGATAAGATCGAATTTAACCCTGCCAGGTTGGACCAGATTGAATTGAGGATCGATCTGCTCAATAATCTCAAGCGAAAGCACGGCGGTACGGTGGCAAAAGTTCTGGAATTTTATGCCTCTGCCAGTAAAGATCTGCAGAAGGTCGAAAACCTGGAAGACGAAATCGCGCAAGTGAACAAAAAAATCGGCTTAGTTAAGCAAAACCTTGCTGAAAAAGCGCTGGCTTTGAGAAAGACACGGAAAGAAGCAGCAGAAAACCTGGTTTTTCAAATGGAAAAGCAGCTTTCGGACTTGGAGATGCGCAAAGCGAGATTACAAGCCGTGCTGGGGGGAAGCCCTGACCCGAAAGGTTTACAAATCGATGGCGGGCTGGCCTTTGACGCTTATGGGGTTGATCAGGTTGAATTTCTGATCGAAACCAACCCGGGGGAGGGCTTTAAACCCTTAGCCAAAATCGCCTCTGGCGGTGAGACCTCGCGTTTGATGTTGGCTTTGAAGAACGTTTTGGCTGAAGCCGACCGCATCCCAACCCTCGTATTTGATGAGATCGACAGCGGTATTGGTGGGCGGGTCGGCATGATCGTTGGATCCATGCTCTGGCGGCTGGGACGCCTGCACCAGGTCATGTGTGTGACTCATCTGCCTCAATTAGCTGCTTATGGGGATCAGCATTTTAAGGTAGACAAACAAACCCAGGGCGACCGCACCATTACCCAAATTCAAGAGGTCCAGGGTGACGCTCGCGTAAGCGAGTTAGCCGAAATGTTGGGGGCTTCCGGAGAACAAAGCATCCAAACCGCGAAAGAAATTCTTGCCTCTGTTCAGAAATTTACGGGTACAATTTAAGCACAGTTCCAACAGCGCCCAGTAACTTGGGTTTTGAAATCTTGACAAAATCTAAAACGAATAGCGTTTACGCCAAAAAGGAGAGCTATGCCAAACGTGGATCATATTCTTGCAGTAATTTTAGGTGGTGGTCAGGGTAAAAGGCTATATCCACTTACCTCTGAACGAGCGAAACCGGCTGTACCAATTGCGGGCAAGTATCGTTTGATCGATATTCCCATTAGCAACTGTATCAACTCCGGCATTTATCAAATTGCGGTCCTGACCCAATTTCTTTCAGTATCTCTGCACAGGCACATCAGCCGTACTTATACCTTTGATCAATTCCACTCTGGTTCGGTGCAGATCTGGGCGGCGGAACAAACCATGGAGAATACCGATTGGTATCAGGGCACTGCCGATGCCGTCCGCAAGCAGCTTCAGGAGATCCGCAGCTCTCGCGCCAAAGACGTGCTGATTTTGGCGGGCGACCATCTCTATCGTATGGATTACGCCAAAATGGCTGAATTCCATATCGATAACAACGCCGACGTCACTGTCGCCGTCCAACCAGTGCTCAAAGAAGACGCTTTTCGCTTTGGTATCCTCAAGCGGGACGAGGACGGGCAGATCACCCGTTTTGCTGAAAAACCAAAAGATCCTGAAATCCTGGCTGACCTGGTTAGTCGCGACGACCCCGATTCTCCTTACCTCGGGTCAATGGGTATCTACATGTTCCGCATGGATGTTTTATTGGACGTGCTGAGACCGGATTACTCCGATCACAAGTTGGACGATTTTGGTAAGGATATCATTCCTGCCCTGATCCACCGCGGCAAGCGTGTCTATGGCTTCAACTTCGAAGGCTATTGGAGGGATATTGGAACCATCCGCACCTTCTATGAAACCAACCTGGAATTGGCAGAGAAGGCTCCTGAATTTGACTTTTATGATCCCCAAAACCCAATTTTTACCCATCCCCGCTTCTTACCCGGCAGCCGTGTCAATGGTTGCGAGCTGGAAGAAGTGCTGATGGCTGAGGGTTGTGAGATCAACAAAGCCACCATCCACCACTCCATTATTGGTCTGCGAAGTGAAATTGGTACGGATACGGTCATCAAAGACACGATCATTATGGGTGGTGACTATTACGGTACTTTATCCAACGGCGCGCCGCTGGGCATCGGCAACAACTGCAACATCCAGGGAGCGATCATTGATAAAAACGCCAGCATTGGCGATAACGTGATCATCAAACCTTTCCCGGAAGGGTACGAAAGCGATAATGAACTGTACTACGTCCGTGAAGGAGTCGTTATCATCCCAAAAAACACAACCATCCCCGCCGGGACGATCATCCAGCCCTAGGTGTGACCATGACTATCAAAAGACTCCGGAATCTTCCGGAGTCTTTTTTATCTCAAGGTTTGAAATGCGGGCAAAGCTTAAAGCTTGTTTGAACTTTCAAGCGATATTGTGATGAAAAAGAGAATAAACGGCGACCCCAAAGGCCAC
>JAQVUC010000264.1 GCA_028699715.1 Anaerolineaceae bacterium
GGAAGAATCGAGGGAAAGCTACAAACAGTTGTTTGAGAAGCTGAAGGAGCGTGGGTTGACCAAACCATCTCTGATCGTCTCAGATGCGCACAAAGGCTTGGTGGCAGGCATTGGAGAGTGTTTCCCGGGGGCCAGCTGGCAGCGGTGCAAGGTGCATTTCATGCGGAACGTCCTGGTTCATGTCCCACACAAGGAGAAGGAACGCTTCGCCGGCCTTCTAAAAGGGATCTGGTTGACTGACGATTCGGTAACAGCCAAACAACGAGCCCATGAATTGGCGGATCAGTACCGGGCAAAGTGCCCTAAAGCCATTGAAACGCTGGAGGAAGGCTTGGAAGATGCTCTGACTTTTCTGGCATTTCCTAAACTGGATGCCAGAAAAGTCAGTTCCAACAACATGCTGGAGCGGTTGAACAAAGAGATCCGGCGGAGAACCAGGGTGGTGGGCATCTTCCCTAACCCGGAATCCTATCTGAGGCTGGTAACGGTTTACCTGATGGAATACTCGGAGGACTGGTCAGTCACCAATGCATACCTGAGCGAAGATTCGCTCAACTCACTCAATGAACAGGCAGCATGACATGATTAGCGGAGTCCAAAGTTGCGAACAAAATTTGACAGTACCCCCCAGGCCGTTGGCGCGCGTCCTTGGCCTGCTGGCAGGCTTGGCTTGTTTAACCCCGCACAGGTGGCAGAAAACGGCATCTTCAGGCAGGGTGGTGGTGCATTTTCGGCAGGTCATTTCATGCTTCCATTAAACAAAGACATCATATTTCTTCTTCAAGAATGTCTTCTGTACCGTCATCAGATTCCATATCAATAGCGGTTTCTTCTGGCGGCATATCAATTGAAAGGCTTTGATGGTATTGTTCTGCAAGCATTGTGCGCTCAAAAGGAGCGCTTGGATCAAGCCGGTTTACAAGCTCCTCAAGCTGGTCAATATCAACATTGAAATATTCTTTACGCATGTTAATTTTGTTGACACGCTGCTGGGCTAATTCCTTATGCAGGCTATATTCAAGCGCAACCGCATCTTCAGAAAAAACCAGGCTATGAACATCAAAGGGGAACGGTACGCTTGCGTCCCCCAGTTCTCTAACGCGATCCATTGGTTCTAAGCGCCTGGTCATGCCGATTTTGAACATTTTATCACCAAACGAGCCAAGATTGCTGATGATATATACTGTGCCAGCCTTCCCGTTTTGAAGGGTAATGATCTCTTCTTTCTTTTCTTCCACCTGGGCAAGCAAAGCTTCCACTTCTGCAATCCTGTTTCTAAGCATGTTGATTGTTTCTGATTCTTCTGCTGATGATGCAAGCATTTGCTCACGCAAGCGCCCAATTTCGTTGTGATATTTCTTTTCTTCGTTTTCAACCTGTTTACGCTGGATTTCCAAAGCGCGGCGTTCTTCTGCTTCCTGTCTCATCTGTTCGCGAATGGCGCGCTGTTCTTCTTTGGCGCGCTCTCGTTTTACATGGTACTCATACTCTATTTTGATTGATTCAATATACAGGTATTCGACTTGTCCGATGAAACGCGACAAGGTTGAAACAATTGTTTGATTCCCCTCAATGGCTATGTCAAAGCATTTGCTTGTCAGCGTACGCAATAACGCTATCCCGTTTTCAAGCTTACCAAAGCTCAAAGAATGATAAATATTCTGAACGCCTTCTTGCAACGCTAAAACAACCAGGCGATAGATTGTCGTGTTCGTTTTTGATGTGTATCGTGATTGGTATTCTTCGCAAATATCACGTATTCTGCGTTCGTTCTGGCGAAACTCAGCCCTTAAATCTTTTATGGTCAAAGCCATTAAATTAACAGGGGTGACGGAATCAAACTCGGACGCCAACTGTGCGGACAGTTCATTTATTTGTGATGTAGATACTAAAGTACCTTCAGAATATCGCTTAATCGAATCAACGGCACTATCCAGTAGCCCCTTTGTTCTCTTATATTTATTTTGCAGCGTCATCAAGCGTCTTTCTGCTGCCAATGCCTTTTCTTCAGCTTGAAGCGCGTCTGATGATCTGCGAGCGGTTATGCTCATCATTTCTTGATGCTTAATGCCTTCTTCATCGATTCTTTTTTGCAGGTCGGTTAACTCTTTGTTTGCTTTTTGCCGGGCCTGTGCTATTTTTCTTTCAGCTTCATTAACAGCCGTTTTTCCTTCTGCAACTTCTTTTGCGCGGGCACGTTCAATAACACGCGTTCTTTTTTTCCACAAAGCCTTCTTTATCATAAAGAATAAAAGAAGAACAAACAAAAAAATGATAATCCCCAAGTAGACTGGCTCATCCGGAAGCGCTTTTACCTTGATTAAAATATTATCAACCATGTTTTCCTCCTATGTTTTTTCATCCACGATTTTGAGCACTTTTTAGAATTTGCGATACACTTTGCGTTTCAGTCTTGACGAAAATTTGTTACTCAATCATGATTAAACAAGAACATATGTTCTCATTTGTGCGGGAAGGGAGGGCGAAACATGGATTACAAATACTTGATTTTACGCGCGTTAGAGCAAATTGAAGATGAAGCAACCCTGCTGCGCATCTACAAGTTTGTAGTCAGGCTGTTGCGGAGGGCTTAATCCTCCTGGCTCAGCTCCTCCACGATACGCTTGATGACCTGCCAGCCGGCATCATCCAGCTTGGCAAAGACGCGAAAGACTTTCTTGGCAAAGTCGTTTTCACCCGCCATGACAGCATCCACTAACTCATCGTCGGTGTCGGGCGGTAAGTACATGGGGCCAATGCCGTCCTTGAGCCACTGGTAGTTGATGACCTGCCCCCCAATCCTTGTACCAGACCCAGAGTTGGTCTGCCCCCAGTCTTTGTACCAACCAGTGAGTTAGTAAAGACCGTTTCCTGGCACCCGTATTCCTTCATAGGCTTGGCCACATCGTAACACAGGATGCCGAGGCGCTCAAGGGCGCGCGCAGCGCGTTCATGGTGAACCACAGGTTCGCCACCCTTGAACGGTGAGGCAGGCTGTGTTTTGCTCC
>JAQVUC010000265.1 GCA_028699715.1 Anaerolineaceae bacterium
ATATACTGCCCGACCCTGCCCCGGAAAAGCTTCAGGTCTGTTTCAATATGCTCAGGTACAAAGGCCAAAAAGTCAGCCACCACGTCAAACTCCCTGCCTTGCAGCGCTTGCTGCGCCGCGTCAAAGTCGCGGATGTCAGCTGTGATCAATTCCGCGCCCTCGGGAAGTGGACGCAGAGAGCTCTTGCCGCGGTTGAGGATGGTGACTTCAAAGCCCTTTTCAATCGCTCGTTTGGAACAGTTGTAACTGATGGTGCCCGTGCCCCCGATGATCAAAACTTTTGTCATTTCGCTACCTCCAAATAAGTTTCTGTGATTTCCTCACTGGTCGACATGACTTTGCGACCATAGAGAATCAAAACAATCATGACTACGAATAATAAGAAAACCAGCAAAATTGCCAGATTGATGCCTATTAGATCGGCCAGGGAACCTAAAGCAAAGGGAAGCAGCAGAATGGCGACCCCGCTGGCCAGGGTGGTGCCGGAGCCGGCCGAAGCTCGCATCGCGCCAGCTGCGTCAAAAACAAGCGTAACCGTAGTGGCATAAAGATTTGCCACACCCAAACCAGTCAGGAATAAACCAGTTAAAGCCAGCCAACTGGAAGGGTTGAACCAGAAGATGGCGAACCCAAGAACGCCCAGGGCAAGGGAGGCTAAAAGGATCAGGTAACGATCAAACTTTTGCAGCAGTTTTGACCCGGCAAAGCGCCCGATCACCATGCCCACCAGGAAGAGGCTGACCAATTGGGTGGCCTGGTCTTTTGGCATGGCCAGATGGACCTGCAAATATTCCGCGCTCCAGAAGATCATGCAAAATTCGATCGAAACCGCGCTGACCAGGGCGGTCCAAAAGAGCCAGTATTTCCAGGGCAGTTTGCCCTTCCTTGTGCTTTTCTGAGTTTCCACGCTTTCTGTTTTCCAGGAAAATTGCGGGGAGAACAATATATACAAGCCGATCAGAAAAGCCAGGCTCGTGACCAGGTAAACTGCTGGCCGCCAGGTGACCGCTCTTGCTCCAAAAAAACCCACCGCAATGGGGGCGATGGTTGAAAAGATGGCTGCCACCGTATTTGCTTCTGTAACCCCAACCGTGCTGTATTTGCCCATTTCATCAGCCAGGATGGCTGGGGTAACTGCCAAAATCAAAGCCCCGATGGTTCCCATGATGAACAGACCGCTCAGGGTTAAAGCTGGTTGGTTGCCTGAGATCAAAATCAGCCCGCCAAGCCCCAAGCCCAAGCCACCCAAACCGAGCGCTTTCCACTCCGGAATTCGCCTGAGCAAGTGATGCCCCAACAACCCGGTCACAACCAGGCCCAAAGCCAGGGCGGAAGTATGCAAACCACTTTCGGTATACGAAAAATTCAACTCCTCGCGCAGGTAAGCTACTGCCGGGCCGGCCACGTTTAGGCTGTATCCCAGGAAGGACAACATAAAATAGGCCAGCCATACGCGCAGACCTCTTTTGATTTTGCCCTGGTCCTGGGGAGTTGCTTCAGTCACGCTGATTTTCCTCTTTTTTCTTATCTGGGTCGCCCTCAAGTTGTTTTTTATAGTTGTACTCACCCCAACGATGGGCATAGCCACTCCAAATACTGACGCTGAGCAGCAGCCCCAGGATGGGAAGACCAAAGATTCCCATCATTAAGCCCCAGGTCAGCCCATTGAGCACGCCCGGCCAGCCCGCGCCGCTGTATCCCAGAGCCGCCAAAATAAGGCTGATGCCCAGCATGATCAGCGCGTACCATTTCATGTAGGTCAGATAGCGCTTCCAGGGGTGAGAGTGCCTGTCTTCGCTTGGATTTTGGGGTGTGTTTTCCATTTGGGCTCTTTTGAGGTTCAGTCGGTTAAAAAACTTGGCATCTGGCGGATAAAGTGGCAGGTGTAACCGTTTGGCAGTTTCTGCAGGTAATCCTGGTGGTAGTCCTCAGCCGGCCAGAAAGTTGTCAGAGGCTCCAGCGTGGTCACAACCGGGCGTTTCCATTGACCGCTGGCATCCACTCTGGCGATCATGGTTTTGGCAGCCTCAAGTTGCTCCTGGTCACGATAAAAAATGGCTGAACGGTAAGAACTGCCAATGTCATTGCCCTGGCGGTCGAGGGTGGTAGGGTCATGCATGCGGAAGAAAAAATCCAGCAAATGCGGCAGGTCGGTTTGAGCAGGATCAAAGACTAATTTGATTGCTTCAGCGTGTCCGGGGTGCGATCGGTATGTGGGGTAATCGTTTTCACCCCCGGTGTAGCCGCATTCAGTATCTAATACGCCGGGCAGACGGCGGAAGAGCTCTTCCATGCCCCAGAAACATCCACCTGCCAAGACTAATTCATTTTTTTGATTGTTCGTTATCATTTTGTTGTTCCTATCTTGATTTTGATTATAAAACGACTCTCCCCCGCCCTTTATGTTTGTCGAATGGCAGGGCTTACTTCGTACGGCGATTCTTATCTCGTACGGCGGGGGTTTACTCCAACCGCCAATCTTCCATATGGCCAGCTCAGCGGATGGACTAAAGCCCATCCGTACTTTAGATCTTTTACCGTACGGCGGGGGCTTGCTCCCGCCAAGGCTTGCTCCGTATTTACTTCGTACGGCGGGGGTTTACTCCCGCCGAAACTTTCTCCTTACTCACTTCGTACGGAGGGGATTCACTCCCGCCGAATTCCTGTTTCTTGATTACCCAGTCTTCTCGTAGGCCGGATTGTGGGGTTCAATCCGGCTTTTTGTGGAGACCTAACGGTCAAAGTCCTCGCTCGGTCCGGAGACCGGCGAGAACAAGGCTATCTTATTACATGCTCCGTATGGCGGGGACTTGCTCCTTACTTACTTCGTACGGCGGGGGCTTGCTCCCGCCGAATTCCTGTTTCTTGATTACGCTGTCTTTTCGTAGGCCGGACATCGTGCCCTTTGGGTATTGCGAGGTTCAATCCGGCTTTTTGTGGAGACCTGGCGGTCAAAGTCCTCGCTCGATCCGGAGACCCGCGAGAACAAGGCTTTCT
>JAQVUC010000266.1 GCA_028699715.1 Anaerolineaceae bacterium
AAGCTTCATCCGAAACAACCTTGGTTGTTTGGGACCAGTTTTACCGGGAAGAAGAAAGCAAAGTCATTGAAACACTCAATGCTGAATTTATTGCGGCACACCCCGGTGTCAAGATCCAACGTGAAACGAAGGTCCTGGCCGACCTACAAATGACCATTAAGTTAGCGCTTTCTGAGTCTGACGGTCCTGACGTGGCTCAGGTCAACCAGGGACGCAGCGATATGGGCGCTTTGGTTGAAGCAGGGCTGCTCTTGCCTTTGGATGATTATCTTGCCCAATACGGGTGGGGTAACGTATTTTCCACCAGTGTCGCCAGCCGGAACAGCTTCACACCTGATGGAAATACCTTTGGTCAGGGAAGCCTCTTTGGTGTCAGCCCAACCGCTGAAGTTGTTGGCGTGTATTACAACAAAGGCATCTTTAAGGATAATGGCTGGTCAGTTCCCACCACTTTCGAAGATTTAGAACAACTGCTGGCTGACATCAAAGCTGCCGGCTTAACTCCGATTTCCTTCGGCTCATTGGATGGATGGAATGCCATTCACGAATTCAGCGCCATCCAACACTTGTTGGTGAGTTTGGATTACATCAACAATCTAACTTACGGTGTCAATAATGTCTCATTTGATACAGCAGAAAATCGTCAGGCAGCTGAGATTCTTTCCAACTGGGCGAAAGCCGGATATTTCTCGGAAGGTTACGCTGGCATTGGCTACGATGACAGCAACAACCTCTTCAAGTCAGGCGAAGGCGCCATGACGATTACGGGTTCATGGTTCGCTCCGGAACTCATGACCGGTACCGAAGAGGAATTTGGATTTTTCCTTCTGCCAGGATTCAGCGGAAAAGCGACCATGGCTATCGGCGGAGTTGGTGTTCCTTTTGCGATCAGAAAATCCACCGAACATGCTGATTTAGCCGCTGAATATCTCAACTGGATGATCAGCCCCCGCGCGGCTGAACTTTGGGCTGAAATTGGCATGCTGCCGGCCATGTCCCTTCCGGCTGATAGCAATGTTGACACTGATAACCTCTTTGGAGAAACACTTTTTGCCTGGGACACAATCAACAAGAACAATGCGGTCGGTCATTATATCGACTGGGCGACCCCCACTTTCTACGATACGCTCGTTTCAGAGCTGCAAAAATTGCTGGGCGGGATCTCAATCCCAGCGGATTTCACCGCCGCAGTTGAACTAGATTACGCGAACTTCTTGCAGGAAAAATCAGAATAATAGCGAAACCTTCGATCCGGCCGTGATACTACGGCCGGATCCTTTTTCTTATGAATAATAAAAATCGGGCTTACCCAGGTGAAAGCAAGTGGAAGGGTTGGGTTTATCTTCTACCAGCCTTTCTGGTTTATTTTGTTTTCACTTTGCTTCCAATTTTAGAAACTGTCAGGTCCAGTTTCTATCAATGGGATGGCATCAGCAAAAGCAAAACTTGGATCGGGCTGGAAAACTATTCCTCACTTTTCTCGGATTCGCTTTTCCTCAGAGCCTTTACTAATAATCTCATTTTCATTCTTTTCTACAGCATCATTCCCATCCTGTTAGGATTACTTTTAGCTTCTCTGCTTACCCGGCAGTCCATTCCAGGCTTCAATTTTTTCCGCACGGTCCTATTCCTGCCACAGGTGATCAGCATGGTTGTTGTTGGGGTTGTCTGGCGCTGGATGTTCAACCCAACTTCCGGTCCGATCAACTTATTTCTATCCGCTGTCGGATTGGAGCAATTCAGGCAAGCCTGGTTGGGGAGTTTTCAATGGGCTTTGCCTGCGGTTGGTTCGATTGGAACCTGGGTCCAATACGGTTTTTGTATGGTTCTTTTTCTGGCTGGCATGCAGCGTATTTCACAAGAATATTACGAGGCTTCCAGCCTGGATGGCGCTAATAGCTTTAATCAGTTCATCCACATCACAATCCCTGGTTTACGTTCTGAGATAGGCGTCGCTTTGATCACCACAACCATTGCCGCCCTGCGGGTTTTCGACCTGGTTTACACAACCACAAGGGGTGGACCGGGGGAAAGTACACTGGTCACAGGCTTTTTGATTTACCGATCCGCTTTTCTGAATAACAAGATGGGATATGCCGCAGCGCTTGCCACCGTTTTGACCATAATCATCCTCAGCCTTTCTCTGCTCATTCGACGATACATGAGCGAAAGAAGCGAGACCTCAAAATGACCCTCCGCTGGCAGAAATTGCTTCCACGGTACGTATTATTGACCCTCTTTATGCTAGTCGTTCTGATCCCCATCTGGGGTTTACTGATGAGCGCCTTTAAAACGGACACAGAAATTATCACATCGCCCTTTGGATTTCCTGAAAGTTTGTCCTTAGACAATTTTCGGGCAGCCTGGTCGATGGGGAAATTCAATATTTTCTTTAAAAACAGTGTCATTGTCACCTCGGTTGTAGTCATCTCCAGTGTCTTTTTATCAACCCTCAGTGGATACGCCTTTGGTCAATTGCCCTTGCCTGGGCGAAAACTGCTTTTTCCGCTCATGTTGGTTGGTTACATGGTGCCATTTGAAGCTGTCATCATTCCCCTCTACAACTGGATGAACTTTTTAGGATTGCGGAACACCTATTGGGCTATGATCCTGCCTCAAATTGGCTTGAGTGTCTCTTTCGGGACGCTGTGGATGTCATCTTTCTTCGAAAATGCTCCGCAGGAACTGATCGATGCCGCCACCATTGATGGCTGTGACCGCTGGAAAACGCTTTGGTTGATCCTTTGGCCTCTGGCCAAACCAGCGACAACCACCCTGGTGGTGCTGATATTCATGTGGACCTGGAACGAATTCCTTTTAGCACTGGTGATGGTGCAAACAGAAGCCATGCGAACCTTGCCGGTTGGGCTGGCGTTCTTCCAGGGCAAGTACACTTCCAGTCTCTCTCTGATGGCGGCTGGCGCGATCATCGTGGCCCTCCCAACCATTCTGATCTACATCCTCTTCCAACGCTTTTTCATTCGCGGCATGCTTG
>JAQVUC010000267.1 GCA_028699715.1 Anaerolineaceae bacterium
GTCAGTTTGGCGTGGTTTATACCCCCGATGCTACCATCTGTCTGGGCAGCGGCGTGATTGTGGTTTGACAAAAATCAATATTCCATTTTATAATAATGCAAACCCGTTGTCCTTTCTTTTTGCTGCTTTGCGCAACGGCTCTATTTTCGGTTGTGTGGCTGAGTGGCTGCCAACCGGAAGAAACTCCCCGCCTGCCAGGCAATCCTGATGATTTACAATTTGAGGGGTTGTGGATCGGCAACACCTCGCAGA
Organism: Anaerolineaceae bacterium; assembly: GCA_028699715.1. Lineage (GTDB taxonomy): Bacteria > Chloroflexota > Anaerolineae > Anaerolineales > Anaerolineaceae > Mesolinea. The sequence continues at coordinate 253 of JAQVUC010000267.1, forward strand.
TGAAGCTGGTGGAGTTTGAGGTGCAAAATATAGAAGAACATGCCTACATCACACGCTGCCGCATGAGCTACACGATCGGTGGTGATGGTAAACAGCGCAACCTGCATAACGCCGACGGCCTCAGCGAAATCGTCGACCAGCGTTTTTCTTTCGGCATGCCCGGCGAAAGCGACATGCGGGGAACCTTTGCCGACAAAGCTTTGCTCGAAGGGCATCTACAAATAGTTCACCTGGGCCAGCCAACAGACACCATAACTTTTATCTGCGTAAGCGATTCTTCCCGCACCGACACTTATGGTCTTTCGCAGCTGCATTTTACTTTAGAAGACAAAACCTGGAATTATACACACGATTACAACTTTCATTTTCCGCAAGCGAAAACCATTGCCACCGATACAGGCTGGATAGCAGCGGCGGAGTTTGCTGCTGTTATCAGCCCCATCATCGAGCTGCGTGCCGGCCATTTTGCTTCTGCGGCAAACATTCCCGAAATCTTCTCTATCGGTGCAAAACAATTTTCACCCTTTGCCGCCGATGGTTTCGAGATCATCATCCACGATCCGGCCTATTATTATTTGCCCTGGACTACCTCCGACACTGCCCGCGGCCAGGAGGGAAGCAGCCTCGTCATTACCGAAACGATGGAGATTAATACCGGAAGCAGCCAGGAAAACCTGTTGAAATTTACCGCAAATTTTAGTTGCAAAGTTTACCGCGAATATGGACAAATGCGGCATCTTGCAGGAGCTTTCACGGGATATGTCAAGTGGTAAGCTGCCCTGGATAGTTTAGTTACCACGTTGTATTTTTGCTCTGCAATGAGATCAAAGTCACCGGCAGGAATTTTTCTTCAGTCTTAGGCTGACAGATATTTATAAAGAAGCCAGCCTCCGCCAATCAACAGCAACGCTCCAATAATGGTTAAAGCAAATTTGCACGTGCTCCATGGACGTTCGCCCTGGATTTCTCCTGTCCGGGCATTCACCATAAAATTGAATACCTTGCCCTTGAATTTGTAGGCGCTGGCATAAACAGGCAGTAAAATATGCTTGAAGGTGATGGAATTGAAATCTGTTTTCGAGCTGTGAATACGTTGTTCGTCGCCTCCAATATGCTCTCTCACGGCTCGTTCGATATGCTCATCTATTATCTTTTTAGCTTTGTCGAAGCCCTGTTCCAGGACCAACTGATATTTTTCGGAGATAAAACCACCGAGGAATATGGGGTCAAAGGGAACGAGGTTTTCCAAATCCCAGGGCTCAAGCGCGATGAGCTTATTTTTGGGCAGCGATTCTGATGCCGGAATCAACACATCGTCAAAAGATTCATGCACGCGGCCTGTGGCGGGATACCAACGGGTTTTTTGTACTTCCCGCGATTTTGTTACCGATTTGCCATCTTCTGTGGTGGTGTAATCTTCGGTAACATAATAGTGTTCGCCCCGCTGCCCGACGTACCGGGTTTTTGTATCTGTGTCGTAAGTCCAGAACGGGAGATAGATTCCCTTGAAATGCTCAAAAGATAAGGCTGCTTTTTTCAAGGCATTGGGTGCAAACTACAATTTTTTAATCCATTTCCTGAAAGCGGTAATGGCTTCTTGCTTTTCCACTTTGAAGGGAAGCAGGCTTTTGGGTTGTATAACGCTTACCAATTGTGCCGAGCTTGCCATGAGCGGGGAGGTACAAAAGGGGCACAGGGAAGAGGTAATATTGGGCTCCAGGGTGCACTCTGATCCGCAGCCCTGGCATTTAACCAATTGTACTTCTACCGTATCACCTTCAGCCTTGTGCTTTCGAAGATATTCATGAAAATTCAGCTCTTCAATTTCCGTGTCCAAAACAGGGATTTCGTTCTTTGCTCCGCAATATTCGCAGGTGAGGCTGGTGGTGCCTGGCTTAAACTTCAAATCTGCGCCGCAGTTAAGGCAGCCAAAAGTGGGGGGGGCTTCTTTTTGCAGTGTGTTTTCTGATTCTGTCATTTTTTTTTAAGAATTATTGTGGTGGCAATGGAGGAGGTGCTGCTCCAAATAAATTATTTAACTCCGAAATCTGGTCAACAGCCATCCAGTTGGCCATGCCCTGTCGCCACACCAACGATTGTTTGGTGATTTGATTTTGACTCGCCATTTGGGCAAGGGTATTCATGTCGTAGGGTCCCATTTGCTGGCCGTTTATCACCACATGAAAAGTTAATGCCGGTGGGATGGGCGGTGGCGGAGGTGCTGAGGGTGCTTGTTGTGTGGGTTGCTGCTGCTGCTGCGATTGCTGCGATTGTTGGGTAAACGATTGTCCCATTTGGTTGGCCATAGCAAAGCCCATGCCCATGCCCATGCCGGCTCCTGCTGTTCCACTTTCGTTGCCTGCTGCCACTTCCATGGCTTTGGCGGCCTTCATTTTGGCCAGCTTGTCCAGGTTGACGCGCTCCAGGCGGCTGAGTTCGAAAATTTCCTTCTTGACCTCCTCGGGCATCGAGATGTTTTCGATAAGGAATTTGGTGAGTTCGATGCCGTAGGCATTAAACTCTTTTTGCATGATCTCTTTGGTAAGTAGCGACAACTCGTTGGCATTGGCGGCAAACTTCTCCATGGGTAGTTCCGATTCGCCCACCGCATCGGTAAAGCGGGTTACAACCATGCTGCGCAATTGTGCCGAAATTTCGTCGGTGGTAAAGTGACCGTCGGTGCCCACAATTTCAGTGATAAACTTATCCGCTTCTTTAATCCGCATCACGTAAGTTCCGAAGG
>JAQVUC010000268.1 GCA_028699715.1 Anaerolineaceae bacterium
GATTACCTGGGAAATTTGCAAAACGCGGCTGGTCAAAAGATGTTCAACCCAGACGAACTCTCACACATGGAAGATGTCAAGCAGGTGGTAATGTCTACCTCAATTGCCTGGTACATCGTCGGCGGCATCTCCATCGCAATTTTGCTTTGGTTCCTAATCATGAAACAATGGAGCAGTATTCGTAAAGCAGTCAATGCCGGGGGATGGATCACCATCGGATTGATCAGCGCCTTGTTGATATTCCTCATCGTAAGTTTTGATACCTTGTTTGACCGTTTTCACCGCATCTTTTTTGCAGATGGAACCTGGACTTTTGACCAATCAACAACCTTGATCAGGCTGTTTCCATTTGAGTTTTGGCGGGACGCCTTTATTTTTGTCATTGCATTCTCATTGATTGTTGGCATTTTGTTGGTCCTTGTAACTCGGAAACGAAAACTCAAAATAGAAACTAAATCAGATAGCGTCAGTTATTCAGTTTGATTTGAAAAAACGAAATAAAAAAAGTGCGTCTGATTGAGACGCACTTTTTGCTTAATTTTGTTTGACTGAGATCGATATCAGACGACCGGAGGATTCTCGGGATCCAGACTTGGGTCAAAAATGTGGAAGTTGTCCATGTTGAAAACAACTTGCATTTTGTCGCCAAAATCAACGTGGGTTCGGGGATCTACCCGGGCGATGAAGTCGTGAGTACCGTTGACAAGGTAGAGGAAAATTTCATTACCCATCAACTCGGTCACGTCAACAGTTACATCAACTGGTTCGGCAATAATGCTCGGAGGGGCAAATTGCGGATTGTGGATGTCTTCAGGACGGATACCAAAAATGATATCCTTGCCAACAACAGATTGGTAGCGTTCTTTGTCATGATCAGGGATCCGGACGCGGAATGTGTCCATGTTGACAAACATAGCACCATCTTCAACCGAAACTTTACCGTTGAAGAAGTTCATAGCGGGAGAGCCGATGAAGCCAGCAACAAAGAGGTTGGCGGGGTGATCATAGAGCACCTGGGGGGTATCCAGTTGCTGCAGTTTACCCTTATTCATGACAGCGATCCGGGTTGCCATGGTCATGGCTTCGGTCTGGTCATGGGTAACATAGATGAAAGTGGTTTCCAGACGTTTGTGCAGTTTGGAGAGCTCAGCACGAGTCTGAACACGCAGCTTTGCATCCAGGTTAGAAAGGGGTTCATCGAAGAGGAATACTTTAGGCTCACGGACAATAGCGCGACCAACTGCGACACGCTGACGCTGCCCACCAGATAGTTCCTTGGGTTTACGTTTCAACAAGCCTTCGATACCAAGGATCTGAGCAGATTCCTGCACACGACGGTCGATATCTTCTTTTTCAAGCTTGCGCAGCTTGAGACCAAAGGCCATATTGTCGTAAACGGACATATGGGGATAGAGAGCATAGCTCTGGAAGACCATGGCGATATCGCGGTCTTTTGGCGCGACATCATTGACAACCTGGTCACCAATCATAACCTGACCCTCAGAGATTTCTTCGAGGCCCGCCAAACAGCGAAGAGCTGTGGTCTTGCCGCAACCCGATGGTCCGACCAACACCAAAAACTCTTTGTCCTCGATCGCAAGATTGAGATCTTGCACGGCGACTACGTCACCATACCTTTTCCATACATGATCATACGTTACACTTGCCATTAAATATTCCTCCTATCTTGAACGAGTATAGTGACTTTATTATAAATCAGATTTTAATAAATGGTTAACGAAAAAAGGCTTAAAAAAGCCTTTTTTCAGATGAATTTGTTGGAAAAATCGACTAATTAATCGATTTTCTCAAATTGGTCCTTGCCAACACCGCAATCTGGGCAGACCCAATCTTCTGGCAGGTCTTCAAAAGCGGTACCGGGGGCGATGTCTGCGGTGGGGTCACCGATTTCGGGATCGTAGATGTAACCACAAGCTATGCATTCGTATTTATCCATTATTTCTCTTTCTTCCTTTCTTATACAGGTGGATGTTTATCCTCTAAGTATTATACAATAGGTTTACAGGTTTAATATTAAGTTTTCAATAGATATTGTGTTTTGTAGAGTTTTTTATGACAAATATTTCCGAAATGATCAACAACTTACCTGAACAGCTTTATCTCGAAGAAGCCAAAGGCATAAATGCTTTGGTGCAGATTTCTTTAACGGGTGAGGGCGGTGGTAACTGGGGTGTAAAAGTGGACGATGGTAGCATCAACGTAAAAGAGGGTATGGCGGTCAGTCCGCAATTAACCATCAAAACAAGCGCACAGAATGCATCAAAACTGCTGCAAGGAAAACTCAATCCCCTCAGCGCTTTTATGACTGGAAAGATTAAACTTACCGGTGATTTAGCTCTGGCGATGAAACTAATTGATCTATTAAAAATAGCTGGCTTAGGGAAATAAACCCCATTCAGAGTCTCGCAACTCTTCATCCATCATGCCCGGATGCCAGTACTCACTACTCAATTCGATGGTGGTGGGCAGCTCCAGGATCTGTTCAACCTTGTTTCGGGCGTCTTCGATCATTTCCGGACCATAAGGACAAAAGGGTGTTGTAAGAACCATGGTGACATGGGCCTTATCGTTCTCGAGCTGGATGTTCCGGATGAGACCCAACTCAATAAAGGAATATCCAATTTCCTTGTCAACCAAACCGGAAAGGCCTTCAATCAGGTCGTCGTGATATTTTGGATGGGTCGAATCGATTTCCCAAACAGCAGGTTCAAAATCAGTCATGGTTTACCTCATAGGAATAAGTGCATTCTGGCTTGCCTTCCATAATAGAGCCTTCAAAACGAAGATTCGGGTCAAGCAAGCATGAAAACAAAGAGTGATCCAGATGGCAGATTTCAGGTTGAGAGGAATTCAGATGATGGTAAGGGCAGCTGGCGTTGTGAATGTAGATCCGGTTCCCTTTCAGCTCCCACTGGATCTGGAAACCTTCTTTAGGCATCAGCTGACTGAACTTGTTCAAATACTCCTCGAGG
>JAQVUC010000269.1 GCA_028699715.1 Anaerolineaceae bacterium
TTTGCAGGTGAAGGAATGCTGCCTTCAAGAATGATCCGTTTCATCTTATAGTTCCGATCCGGCACCGGAACGGCGCTCAAGAGAGCCTGGGTATAAGGATGCAGCGGGTTTTCAAAGAGCTGCTCTTTCTCACCGTATTCCACCAAATCGCCCAGGTACATGACGCCGACATAGTCCGAAATGTGCTGAACCACGGAAAGGTCATGGGAAATAAAGAGATAAGCAATCTTGTTATTTACCTGTAGTTCTTCCAGCAGGTTGATGATTTGCGCCTGAATGGAAACATCCAAGGCTGACACGGGCTCATCGCAGACCACAAAATCCGGGTTCAAAGCCAGAGAGCGCGCGATGCAGATACGCTGACGCTGCCCACCTGAAAATTCGTGCGGGTAGCGATCTTTGTGATAAGGCTGCAAACCGCATTGAAGCATGACCTGATCCAGGTGTTGATCAAATTCTGATGGTGGAACGATATTGTGTTCTCTGACAGCTTCACCAATAATTTCACTGATGGGCATACGTGGTGAAAGGCTCGAGTAAGGGTCCTGGAAAATCATCTGCATTTTAGGCCGGATATCCCGAATTTCACTGCGATTGAGAGAAAAAACGTCTACGCCTTGGAACAGGACCTTGCCAGAAGTGGCTTCATTCAAACGCAGCATGGTTTTGCCCACAGTTGTTTTTCCGGAGCCGGACTCGCCAACCAAACCCATGGTTTTGCCAGGGGCAATGCGGAAACTGATATCATCCACAGCTTTGACATAGCCGACAACTTTTTGCATCAAACCGGCTTTGATTGGGAAGTACTGTTTGAGGTTTTTTACTTCGACAATATAGCGATCGTCGTGCCCGTTGTTATTCTTGCCGTTATTGTTGTATTCCATAATTAATCCTCAGACTCCTCGTTCGCGTAAAGATAGCATACCGCAATGTGGCTTTCTGAAAGTTTATATTCAGGAGGATAGGGGCCATCACAGATGGGCATGCGCCGGTTGCAGCGATCTCTGAAATAACAGTAATCAGGCATGTTAATTGGGTTTGGCACTGTTCCTGGAATACTGTATAAAAGATCGACCTTTTTGTTAATGACAGGCTTGGAGGCCATCAGACCAACGGTGTAAGGGTGCTTGGGGTGATTGAAGACCTCATCAGCCGTACCCTTTTCAACAATTTTTCCCGCGTACATGACAACAACAAAGTCTGCCATTTCAGCTACCACACCCAGGTCATGGGTAATCAGCATAATGCTGGAGTTGATCTTGTCTTTCAGCTCACGTAAAAGATCCAAAATCTGGGCTTGAATGGTGACATCCAGCGCGGTGGTTGGCTCATCGGCAATGATCAGGCGCGGGTTGCAGGCCAAAGCCATAGCAATCATGATGCGCTGGCGCATACCACCTGACAGCTGATGAGGATACATGTCGTAAACACCTTCAGCGTTGGCAATACCGACCAACTCGATCATTTCGAGCGTGCGGGCTTTGACTTGTTCGGTTGTCATTTCAGGATTGTGCAGGGCGATGACTTCGTCGATCTGAAAACCGGATTTGAAAACCGGGTTCAAGCTGGTCATCGGTTCCTGGAAAATCATGGAAACTTCATTTCCGCGGATCTTTTCCATTTCGGTGGCAGGAGTTTTCGCGATGTCATATACTTTGTCACCGGTATTGACCCGAATGGTTCCTTCAACGATTTGACCCTGAGGGCGCTGTACCAATTGCATCAGGGATAAAGCAGTAACAGATTTACCACAGCCTGATTCACCAACAACACCAACGGTCGTGCCCTGAGGCACATCATAAGTAACTCCATCAACCGCTTTGACAGTACCGATGTCGGTGAAAAAGTAGGTATGCAGATCATCAAACTCAACTACGTTGTTTGGGTCCCGCATGGTTGTGAGGTATTCACTTTCGGGAACATTTTTGCGTTTGCGCTGCTTTTCGATCGCGTCAGTTATGCGGCGGTTTTCACGGCTGATGCGGGCTGATTCCCTGGCAGTCAGGTGAACTTTTTCGATAATTAAATTATCTTCCAAATCAGTCGTGTCGTATTGTGATAAGTTTTTTTCTTCAGTCATAATCTCACCTTAACGTCTCATCTTTGGGTCGTAAGCATCACGCAATCCGTCGCCAACAAAGTTGAAACCCAAAACAGTAAGTAGGATCAACATACCCGCAGGGATCCACATAAACCAGTAGGTACTCATGATAAAGGCATCAGAGGAAATGTTGATGATACTACCCCAGGATGCCAATGGGTATTTGATGCCCAGACCTAAAAAGCCCAGGGTAGCTTCTGTGATGATCAGACCACCAAGGCTGGCGGTAGCTGTAACAATCAAGAGAGGCATAACGTTTGGAACCAGGTGTCGGAAAATCCGGCGGCTGGTCCTAATACCTGTAGCTTCTGTGGCAACCATGAAATCTTGTTCACGCAAACTAAGGATCTGTCCGCGAACAACTCGGGCGATACCAGTCCATCCCAAGAAACCCAGGATAGCCATCAGCACAAACATACGCGCCATCGGTTCCACTTCCAGTGTGTCCATGACCGAACCAAAAATCAGGATCATGGGGAAGGTAGGGATACTGTTGAACAAGTCAACAAAACGCATCAAAGCAGTATCGACATTACCACCAAAGAAACCGGAAATACCTCCAACGATGACACCAATAAATATTTCCAGGAAGACCACGATGAAACCGACCATGAGCGAAACCCGACCGCCGTACATAAGACGGGTCAAGACATCCATACCATTATTATCGGTCCCCAGCCAATGTTCGGCTGAGGGGAAATCAAACATATCGATCAGTGTTGTAGTGGTTTCCTTTTTGATGTAGTAATTTGTGTTAACACTGACCACATCGTACTCGGTCGTATTGCCTTGAGCATCAGTGAAAGAGAAAGTATTTTCTTTGTCTATGATCGCTTCTCTTGCAAGAGCTTTAAATTCAATGGGCAGAAATTCGTCCAGGTCCAAGGGGTTA
>JAQVUC010000270.1 GCA_028699715.1 Anaerolineaceae bacterium
CGCAGTTTAAACAGAGCCTCAAAACCCAAGGCGACTTGGACTTCAGCATCGCTTTTCATGCTCGGCAGCGAAAGATATCTTTCTGTCAAGTTCAGCATCGATTTTCATGCTCGGTTGCGAAAATACATTTCAGTCAAGTTCAGCATCGATTTTCATACTCGGTAGCGAAAATACCTTTTCAGTCAAGTTCAGCATCGATTTTCATGCATGGTTGTAAAGTACTGATTCAGCCATGTAGGCTAAACAGGTCTTACATGCTCAATCTATGCTCATATTCTCAAATCTGCGTTTCATATATGGTGTCGCCCTATGGGGCTGATACTGAGCTTTGCATTGTACGAGGGTCTGCGAGCCTGCGGCTCTCCGAACCCATCGCTTTATGAATATCGCCCTCTGGGCTCGTATTGGAACTAAATCAAGCAGGAGCTTCCCGACGCATGCTATTGTACAGGCGGTCGCCAAACCGCCTATCTTTTTGCTATTTCTACTTTTTTTTACTTGGGCGCTACGGCGAGCGCCCGTACACTATAAAACTCGCGTATCATCATGCTATCATATAATCAATGATCCATGTCAGCACTTTCTGGCTTTTAGCTAAGCATATTAAGTATAAATCAGCGGCTTATAAGATTTTTTCACATAGGCTAATGCAAATAATAGCAAGTAAATAGCGCACTTACCTGTCTCTGTATGCGTTCTCACTTAATTTTGCAAATCGTATCACATTGGCTACAAATCGCCTTAAATCAAGTCCAGCAAGTATCACGATTTCTGCATACGTAGAGCTTGTCTTGAGTGGATATGCACTTAATATCATTGTTGTTGAGCAGTGTTCTGATGGACTGCCCTACGGTCTCGGTCTCGATTCCGGTTAGCTCTGCTAGGTTTTCTGTGTTGAACGGTTTTCTATACTGATGAACGAAGTTGAGGATAATATCATTGTGGGTCATAGTTCCATCTCCACCAACGCTTTATCAAGCGTGAAATGTGGGTTTTGTCTGATCCTGCCTTCCATGATATACATCAGTTTGATGGCTTTTCTGAGGTTGCCGTTGCTGTTGAAATTTCTACTTTCAACGATCCAGTCGGTCACATCCACCTCCATTATCTCTTTGGTAAGCAGTTCGATATCCTTTCTGCGTGCGGGCTGGAACTCTCAGAAGCAGCTGCAACAGTCAAAGTAATGAGGATTGATCTGTGCCAGACGGTCTTTGGCACTTTGCATCCCCACCAGGATAACAATGCACATCGTCTGATCTACAATATCACGGATTGTTCCCAGTAGTGATTCATGTTTGAAGGCATAGTCGATCTCATCGATTACGATTACAGTATCAGCATGATCTTCCAAAACACCCAGTTGGGAAGTCCTTTCTGCTATACATACGCCGAAAATTCCAGAAATAAGCCGACCTAATCCTGGTTAGAGATCCGACCCTCATTGATCTATATACCCAGCCTGTTTTATTTCCTAAGAACCAGACAGAATCAAATGAACCATTGAAGCAAACCCCTGTTCAAAGCCCATAGACAAATAGCATAAAGACTTTCCCAAAAGCGCTTTAGACCGATTTCAGGCTTGAACCAGTTCTCCCACACCACCCACCACTGTGACAATAAAAGCGTTAACAAATCTGATGAGCTCTCCTAAAATCTGATCATCAGAAACCAGTCCAAAACCAGCCCAAATTTGCAATAATCGTGATACAAATACGTCTAGAAATGTCCAACGACCACTGTGACACAGTCCAAAGCCATCTTATCTATCTCTCTGCCTCATAAACCAATACGACCACTGTGACGCGTGATATCGATTTGAAGGTTTGGGTGAGACTTTGTATTAATATATGGCTTTCACCCGGTAGAATTTCCTGGCCTGCGTGATATCCGTTTGCCAAAAAGGATCCTCGACTGTGGCTTCAAAGTCAAAGGCGCCATAGGGGTCATCCGAGCCGTAGATATCGTAGCTGATCGCATAGGGAACGGCATCCCAGGAAACCAAACCGCTGTCGCTGATCAGCACCTCGGGGGTGTCGAGTTCGGTAACGGGAAGATGGATATGGATATTGTCCAGCACAGCGCCTTCCATGCCCATTTGGTCTCCTTCCAAAGTCCAGGCCACATAGGTCGCGGGGGCGTCAAGGTTCGCGATCGCCACTCTTACAAGTCCACCTTGGTTATAACCCGGAGTGGATTGCGACCAGGCTGTGTCGTACCAGTCGATCAGGTTGTGGCTGTATTGAAGTTTGAAAACAAGGCCAAGGTCGTATAAACCAATGGCGTGCAGGAACTGAACCGTGATCTCAGCAATGCCGGCAGTATTTAGCTGGGGTGATATCAGGCGGGTGATGCCTGATCCAGGTGTGGAATTACAATGCAGTTCATAAGGGTCGCCACCTATAAAGTTGCTGTAATAGGGCACCCATCTGTCTATTGCCAAACCAGCTGTGGATGTTTGAGTCCAGTCAGCGGGAAATTCGGGACCGTCAAAGTTCTGCGTGCAGGGCAGTTCGCTTAAGCGGGGAGGAAGATCGCTGGCATATAGGGAAATCACCGTCAACGTCACTATCAACATAAGCAGAAAGAGTTTTCGTGTCATGTATCCTCCATGAATGAGGCTAAGGGCTGGCAAGAATCCCAGCCCATTGTTAGCAAGGTTGTTTGAGAACACTTAATTGTCCTCGTTACTCACATTCTATTCAAGGTCAAAAAAACCGGGCGCATTTTTTGCCTGCCTTGATTTCGCTGTCAAGAACTATTAATTATTGTACCTACGGTGCCAGAAATGCTTGGATGAGAAGTTTGAATAAGCTGCTGATCCATAGATAGATGCAATTTACTGCTGGTGATATCCTACAAGGCGCAAAAACCAAGGGAGTGAAAAACCAAAGGTTTTATCTTAGTTCACCAGGATCAGTTTTTTTACCATCTGAGCAGTTGGCGTTGTAAGCTGATAGAGGTAAACCCCGGGTGAAAGCCTCCTGGTATC
>JAQVUC010000271.1 GCA_028699715.1 Anaerolineaceae bacterium
ATCAACATTCGTTTCAATCATGGTTTCTGCTCCTTCCTTTTGGACGCTGCATCCAATAAAGCTGAGCTTTCAACCTTATCCAATGCTTTGCCGGCACTTCTTTGCATGATCCCTGCAAGTAAGCTTACAACTTGCATCATGTTAATAGGTAGAGAGTTACCATGCTTATCAGAATTGCCGTTCCGGGCCTTTTTGATATCGGTCTTATGCATAGGTCAGGCCCTCCACCAGATACTGGTCCAGGCCAACTTCAAGAAAGGACTTGCGGATAGGGAGAAAATACTTTTCACGAAACCATGACCGGGTAATTCCGAAGTGCCTGGCCAGGCTGCTGATCGTTTCACCATCCAGAATGGCTTGGCAGATGTTTGCATACTCCTCCGGCATGTTATCCATGGCCTGGCGAATTAAGTCGCGGAGGTCATGGAGCTCATAGGAGCTTCGCGTACACTTGCCTAATAAGGCAGACACGGACTTTTCATTGATCAGATCGCCTAAGGTTTCCTGCTCATCATTGATAACTTCATCAAGCGAGAAAATTTCATCAGGAGAATTCATTTGCCGGTCTTTTGCCTCCAGGTATTCAAGACAATTTCTTGAACGTTTAAAGGCGACCATCCGGACAAAGGTATATACATCGCTTTTTGCAGGATTGTACCGTGGCAGTTCTTTGTTAATAACACAGGATAGTTCCTGGACCAGGTCATCCTGCATGTGTGGGGGAAAAGGCCGGGCTTTCATCATTCTGCTGACTTGAACGCGGATAATTTCCACCATCCGATCATCGAGTTCATACAGTAATGGGGGCTGGACGGATGCCGTAACTTGTGCGGCATAGTAGGCGACGTTTTTTTGCATCTTTCACCTCGCAGGTTGGTTTTTACGCCCACCAGCACCGTGCCAGTGGGCTAACCCGCGGGGAATTACAGATTTTTACGTCAAAATAAAAAAACGACCTTGTAAGTGCTTTTTAACAAGCAAATTACAAGGTCATTTTTTTTGTCGCCATCTTACAAAAATGCCGTTAACTGATAGAAGGGTGTGGATGCAATTTCCTTAACCGTTCGATTTGCTCCCGATTATCTTGATAAAAATCGTTTATCTTGTCAATCTGTTGATATTCTGGGTTTGGATTCGCCTTTGTCTGGGGTCGTACCATAAGCTCCAACATCTTTAAAAACAGGCGTCCAAAACCATTTTTATCTTCTTTCCATACACTGGTCGTGCGAGAAAATTTGTTATCAGCAACGCCTATCCGGGCGGCAAGTTCCTTTTGGGTAGGGAAAACCTTGCAAACCGCCTGCCTCACTCTTTCTGTGAGTTCCTCCCCGTTTTCCCCCCTACGGGCGAGCTCCAGCATGCTATCGACCATTTCCCATAGTGAATTCTGGATCTTTTCCGTAGCACTCTCTTGCTTTCCAACAGCGCGTCGCTCTCTCTTGCGTTGTGGTCTGGACGCGAAAATATCTTTCAGGTTATTGTGAACGGTTTCACCATCGAAGCTGATCTCGCCCTCCTCATCAAAGGACATCAGGTCGTCTACAGCATAGTATTGTGCTTCCATGACTCCTCCTGACGTATCGGAATTGCTTGAAGAGTGCTTGCCGATGCGAAATTCATCAGGCCTGCTGCCGATGTAAAAGACCAGCGAACCATCCTTGGCATTCCACAATTGCTGTTGCACGGATATGTCACCGGCCCAGTTACGGACGAGATATACCTCTCGAGTTTGCTGACCAGCAGATCCAACTTTCCATACTTTTCCGGGAAGAGGCTCGCCTATCACCCCACGGCATTGTAAACCATCGTAGATGCACTCAGCTATTGGGGCAAAGTCGACCAAATACTGATGTATCTCATCGGGTTGCAGCCAATGCATGAAGCCGTATTCATCCATATAACATGGTTTGAAAGCTCCATCGGAAGTCACAATGTACATGATCTCGAAACTCTGACCACCAACAAGAATCGACGCGGCATTATTGGTTTTTCGCAGAAAGTTCTGTTCAACCAGGCAAGTCCTCTGCTGCGGGGTGAAACATTGAAGGCTCTGGTTAGATATGATGGGTTTATCAGAATACGCATAGCGCCACAAGATTGATAAAATATTATTCAACTTTGAGCCTCCATTCCTTGACATATTTTTCTCCGAGAAGACGTTTGCAGTCAGCCATTCCATGCAGATCACATCCGTGTGTTCTTATTTCAAAAGTCATGGATTTGAATTTGGGATGCTCCGCTTTCATTTTTATAGCAATGAGGGCCTTCTGTACCTCAATATTTTTTTCGTTCAGCCTGTTCTTGTCCATAAATTCTTCCAGACAATCATAGATATTCCGCCTTGAATGTCGAAGCGATATCTGCATCTCCTTATCGTCCGCCGGGGCAACCGTAAGGCTTTTGACCCATATGCTGTCGATGCCGTCCTCCGGATCATAGGGGAAAGAAAAACGTCTATCCTTCAGCTGACTAAGATCGTATGCTGCTTTAGGAGCACGAATAATGGGGCAGTCCTGTTCCAAAAGGATTGGTACAATGATTCCAGCAAGGATGTCAAAATCTGCCTTTCCCAACTTTCCGTGAATAGCGAATTCTCCTTCTTCCTCATTATAGCAAAAAACGAGTCTGAATGCCAATGAGAGAGGAACAGGCTCATACGTGTCAGTTTCTTCGTTGTGTGCATCGAAATACTGCCGTCTGTCCTGTAGCGTAGCAAAAAAATAATGTTGATCACCGCGGGGGTAATGAGTAATCAGGCAGTTTTTGCTGGGTTTCGTTCGGATGAAATGCTCTTTCAGAGCAGCCGCAAGTCTGTTTGAAGTTTCCTTTGTGATGTTGAGTGACTCTTTCGGAAGCTGATTATATACCGTCCAAAACCTGGAGTTCTCAATATTGGAAACGGTAGCCACAGTTTCCATGTTTTTCCACAGATTGTAATCATTTAGATATAGATACGCCCCCTGATTATATCGAGTCCAGGA
>JAQVUC010000272.1 GCA_028699715.1 Anaerolineaceae bacterium
CTTGAAATGGAAACATAATAAGAATTCGCGGAACCAGTTTGCATAGCGATTCCTTTCATTTCAACCAGTAACTGCCCAAAAGAGGCCGCGACATGGCCAAGCACTGCAAACAAACGACATTGTCCCTGCTGTCGAAATCGTCCTCGCGCACCACCAACTGGTTCACCCGCATCAGCCCCATTTTCTTCTCTCCCGGCGCCTGGTTCAACGCCAACATGGAAGTGACATGCCCCAGCTTGCGTTTGTCCTCGGACACATCGCCCATGTCCTGGTTGGTTTTGTTATAGCTGGTCTTCGCAGCTTGCGTGGCGGTGATCACCGCGATGGAGCGTTCTGTGGACAGCCCCCGCAGTGCGGCCCAGGTGGCGTTGATTCGGTGGCGGGTTTCTACTTCCCGCGCATCTTCCGGTGCAAGGATGTCCGCATAGTCTATGACCACCACATCCGCCACCCACCCATCCTGCTTTTCCCACAGGTCCAGCATGGTGCGGATAGTGCGGACGTTGGCTTGATTGCTGGGATAGCACTGAAGGCGGATGGCTTTGCCCCCGGTGCGGCGGGATAGCTGCTGAAGGAAGGCTTTGGCACGGTGCGGCTGAAAGTCGGGCACCCGCTCCCGTTTATACCACCGGCTGCCGATGAAGCGCCTGGGATCTTCCTTCAAGCACCTTATGCACGGCTCATGATCCGGCGCTTCATCCAGTTCCAGCAGCTTCCCGTCTGCCATCATCACTGGGTCCTGGTTTGGGCAATCCCGGCACTCTCCCAACTGGTTCAACCGGCAATCCATCACCGGCACCAATGTGTTGCGGCCACTGCGCTTGCGGCTGGAGCGGAGGACCCAGCCGTGGACACGCCGCCAGTTCTGCGGCGCACTCATATCACCAACTGAGAAGAAAGCCACGTTGCAGCGGTTCAACACCGCCCGCAACGCAAACTCCCACAACCACCACGTATTATGTACCACAATGTTTTCCGAAACAAAGTTGTGATACTTTTCCACAGTCAAATCATAAGTTTGTACCTCACCTGCATAGGATATTTCAACAATTTCATCCCAAAGTACTTGATTATTCAAGTACTTTTTAAAGGAAGCAGAACCTTCCATACCAACAAACGACTGCCACATAAGCGGTTGTTTTTTGTTGGTTTGTAAAATCAATGCTTCTATTTTTCGTCGCCCATAGGTTTTGTATATATCAATGCCCTTTTGGACGCACTCAGCACGCAAAGAATCCAGGAAACGCTTTGCAATCTGCCACGGGATTCTATCAAGAAAAGATCTTTTGATTTTCGTCTTTTTCTCAAGGGCTTTTAATGCTCTGTCGGCTTTTGTACCCATGAAACCGATTTCATCCAGAAAGCGTTTCATGTTGTCATAATCACGAATCTCAACTGCCCATGCACCAGCATGTTCATTTTCTTTGTAACGCAACTTGGACACAATCCCGAATCTGGTTAGCAAGTGGTGCACCTGTTTTGCAAGATATTGATTTGCAACAGCAAAGCCAATATCAGCGCCGTTAGAGGACACCCAACCATCACACGAAAAAAGCGTTTTCAAAAACATTGCAACACTTTCTTTGTCCCCGCGATAAATCAGATCAGGAATGTATTTATCGTAGGACAGCTTGCCCAAAAGACCCTGAGATTCCAATATGTTTTTAACATAATTCTTTCCGTGTATTCGTGCATTCTGTTCCGAATTGAAAACAGTGGCCTGAATACCCTTCCAATAAACACGGCACCCAAAAAATTCAACGCACTTCGTAAAATCTTCTTGCAGTTCAGAATCATCCTTTGTAAATCCCACAGAACCTGTGGATAAAGATCCATCAGCAATAAAATAAGCAAGCATCCGAACCATATATGGATTTAAATGGAGAACACCAAAGAACGGTGTTTCCCTAGGCACTGCTATAAATTCTCCAACAGACAGTTCAGATAATTCCTTCCAACCATCTACTGTCAACAAAGGATGGTTGGATGTTATTTCAACATCCCGTCCACTTTTTGTTCTGATAGCATACACAGGTTTTATTCCATTGTCCCAAAAGTCAGCCACTTTAGTTGGAATGAATCTTCCGGTAGATTCGTCCAAGGAAACTATGTCTGTTCTTCCACTTGCCACCACTGCACTTAGCTGCAAATACTCGCCATTAGCCATCAAAACCCTTGAACGGCCACTTTCGCATTTCCCCCTCTTCTCCGGTGCTTGTATCCCAATGAAGCTATCGCGTTCCACTGGGCCGATCAATTCTCCCACCGCGCCAGGGAACCTGAACAGCACGTCGCCGTCTGCGAATATAAGATCAATTTGATCATCCGATAGGTTAAACGGGTCTGACCAACTGATGCCTTCCCTCGCCACCGGCTTGAAACCGGCCAAGGCCAGTTCTGCCTCTTCCACCTTTTCCGTGCTGGCCAGGGCCACCAGATCCTCCCCCAGCGCCAGCAGCGCCCTGCTACGCATCAAGCGCTCCATCTGTTGCAGCAGGTAGCGGTGGTTCAGGTTGGGATTGGAGATATATTCATTTGAAAGATTAGACAACACAGCTTCAATCTCTGACTCTTGTTCATCCGAGACCTCGTTGGTTCTGCGCTTGCTTTCATAAATATCCTGAATGTGCATTCCTGGATTTTTGCCGTACTCTCCCCAGTATCGAATACACCACTTGGCAATTGTCATGAGTGCCGGAACCCTGAATAGGTCTGGTCTGAACATCCCGACTGCTTCCGAAAGAAACTCGGCGCTGACAATCATTCCGATTACGATTCTGCGTTCCAAATTAGTATCGAATTTGCGAATTTCGTAATCCATCTCTACTCAATCTCCATTAGTGAAAGTAGCACAAAATTTGCGCCACAAATAACCGTGCGGTGGTTCCACTCTGAATCCAGGTCGTGTGATATTCTGTTCCAACAACCAACGGGCAAGCATTCTGCCAAACCCTTCCAGCCCGCCCGATACATGGAC
>JAQVUC010000273.1 GCA_028699715.1 Anaerolineaceae bacterium
CCCTCAGCGCCACTGTTGGCGACGTGGCAATTAGAACCGATGAAAGCAAATCTTATATCTTGCGAGATCCCGACCCGACGATTCTGGCCAGTTGGACCGAACTCTTGTCGCCGACTGACTCAGTTATTTCCGTCAATGGCCATCGTGGCGCTGTCACTTTATCAGCTGACGATATTCCCGAAGGTTTAACCAACCTATACTTCACCAATAGCCGAATGGATGACCGACTCAACGCGGTGTGGCGGGGACAAGCCAATGGGTTGGCGTCATTGGGAGCGGATGGGAAAATTTTGATTTCAGAGTTGAGTTCAATTCCCCTGGTGGGTACCTACGTCGTCGCCTCCCAAGTCGCAATGCTTGCCTCCGGCGCCACCAAGGGTGATATTGCCGTCCGAACTGACGAAAGCAAGACCTACGTGTTGCAAGGCGCTGACCCCACGGTTTTGGGCAATTGGGTGGAAATTTCTTCCTCGGCTTCGGTCACCGCGGTCAATGGCCAAACTGGCATCGTCACTTTGACCACTACCGACATCACCGAAGGGACCGGTCTATATTGGACGCAAACTCGTTTTGACACCGCTTTGGCCAACGCCACCACTTGGAGCGGCGACCTCTATCTTCAATCTGGCAACTTAGGGATTGGGATCAGCAGTGTTTCTAATGGTTTGGAAGTCTTGGGCAGCGCCTCCACCTCCCAACACTTTTATGTCGGCGACAATCTCTATGTTGGTTACAGCAATGGAACCGACAGCGATGTTATCTATTTCCGCGGCGGTTTGGAAAGTTTGGCTTGGAGCACCACCAACAACCGTTTTGAAGCCAGCACCGCTTTGTTTGTTCCGGTCGTTTACGCCACCTCTTCTTTAATTGATACCCTTTCTTTGGGCGGCGGTCTGTCTGGCACGGTCTTGGCGACCAATGACAATGGTCAAGTCGTTTCCACCAGCACCTCGGTTCTTATTTCCGGCTATCTCACCAGTTCCAGCACCTTGCCCGCTTTCTTAAACTACTGGTCTAAGAGTGGCACCACTCTTTCTTACACTGAGGGCAATGTGGGCGTTGGCACGGCCTCGCCCTCCGGTCTTTTGGAGGTGGCCACTTCCACCGCTGATAACTTGTTGGTGGTCTCGGCCGACACGGGTTATCTCGGTGTCGGTTTGGAACCGGCCTATCGTTTTGATGTTGGCGGCAGCGCCCGTTTTGGCGCCACTGGTCACAAATTTGGCATTGGGATAGACGTCGACAATGTCATTGATTACAACAACGAAGCGGCTTTCATCTTGTCCGGTCAAGAATCAATCGTGATGCGAATTGACGACAACAACAATGACGACACGGCCGTCTGGAGTGTCAGACATAACACGGCTGATATTTTCCAAGTTGATTCGGTTGGCAACGCCTGGGCGGGTGGTTATTTTTACGCGGACCGTTTGGGGGGCGCCACGACCTCGCCCTTTGCCGTTTTGTCCATTGCCGGCGATTCATACTTGGGTGGCAATGTCACCGCGACTGGCACGGTCTTGGTTAACCGGACAACAGTGGGCGCGCCCACGGCTGGTCTTGTCGGCGGCGATGGAGACCGTTTCGTTCTTTCGGTCGGAGATGGCAGCCAGGTTCCTTACAGTCTTGGTGTTGATACCAACAAACTTTGGTCGGCGGTACCGACCACGGCCTCTCACGCTTGGTTTATCGGGACTGAAGAAAAAATGACTTTAAACTCCTCCGGCTATCTGGGGATTGGTACAACTTCACCTTACGCGCCATTGTCGGTGGTGGGCGAGGTGGTCGCCTCTCACTTTACCGCCACGACGACAGCAACCTCTACTTTTGCTGGGGGAATTGAGTTGTTATCAGGTTGTTTTTCGATAAACGGAGTGTGTATTAATTCAATGAAGGGAGGAGGCCTTTGGACTCTAACAGGAGATGATGTTTACTATTTAAATAATGTGGCAATTGGGACAACTTCGGCTTCCAGTCGGCTGTTCGTTTCCCAGTCGTCTAACACCAGCGCTGGCGGTATTACTTTGAATGCCTTTGAAAGCGACGCCGCTCGCTCCCTCTTCATTGACTCCACTGGAGATTTCCGTTTGAGTGATTCAACTACTGACTTTTTGACAGTTTCTTCTGATGGTCGTTTTGGTTTGGGGACTACCTCAATCGCCGCCAAGTTAAATCTTGCTCCTTATAATAACGCTGGCCTCGTTTCTTATACCAACGGCGCGACCAGCGAAGGTCTAGGTATTAACGCCTACATTGATACCAATAATTCAAACCTGGGGGTTGTAGACTTTGTCGCTTTTCGCAACTCCACCGCTTCTGCTGGTGGCAGTCAGTTCCGTTTCTTCACGCAAGCCACCAGCACCGGTAATCCAGCCCTCGCCATGACCATAGACAAAGATGGTCGGGTTGGGATCTTAACTACTCCCGACACCACAACTAAATATGGTTTAACCTTGCCCAACAACGTTAACACTGGCTATGGTCGCGCCTACACCTGGGACACCTATTCAGACACCAGAATCAAACTCAACCAACAACCTCTCCAATACGGTTTGGCCGAACTGCTTCAGCTGGAACCAAAATCTTTTGAACAACACTCTTCTCGCTTTGAAAACGGCCGCCTTATCCTAGAAGAAGCAAGTGAACAAACCATCGGTCTTATCGCGCAAGAGGTTTATGGTGTCATTCCGGAAGCTGTCAACCCGGCCGAAGACGAAAACAGCAGTCTCTGGGGTATCAATTATGACAAACTAACCCCGGTGATTATCAAGGCGATTCAGGAGTTAAGTTTACAGTCTAAAGAACAGTTAACTACTTTGCAGAAAGTAAACATCCCAACCTATACAAACATTGACGGTTTGGCCTATGTTCTAGTCCACAATGTTCAAATCAACAATCTGGCCAAATTTAAAGGGGAGACAACCTTTGAAGGTGGCGCGCTCTTTGTGAATAATGTTAATTTCTTAGCCAGCGTTT
>JAQVUC010000274.1 GCA_028699715.1 Anaerolineaceae bacterium
CGGAAAGTGCCACACTGGCTGTTGGCTTTGCTTTAAACTGCCTGCCGGGATAGTAAGGCAGCGCAGCGACAGGCTCATCAGGCTGGGCAACAATCTGGGTATTAAGCCACTTTCTTTCTTTTTCGCTCAATTCATCGAGTGGCTTTACATAAGCGATTTCATTGTTCTGGATCTTGAAAGCGAAGGTCTTTTCCTGACCGCAAAGACCGTGCAAGGAGCCATCTTCTGCCCAGGCAATACCCTTGACTGCTGAGTTATCAATATGATCTGGAGCCAGTGCACGCCAAATCCGGTGCGCAGCATAAAGATCACCATCAAAATAATACGGATTCTTTTCAGAAATACCCGCCTGGTAGTCAAACAACCTTGAGTAACCAAAGGTTGCAGGATGTCCCGGTATGAACATGTTGTCTTTCAGTTGTGCTGGATCAACCGGCTCCATATCATTGATTTTCGGTTCGAGCTTATCCAGGTTGATTGTGAAAACAGCTGCTGGTTCGTCAGCGTGATTGGTCTCAACGATGAGCAAAGTATTGTCATGAATAAACAGCTCACTGTGTACGTAGGCGACACGTTCATGTGTCCCAACGATTCCGGCCCACTCCGGACGACCGCCCCTGAGAATATCCCAGCGGAATAATGATGCAGGTTGGGCAGGTTGTTCCGGTGAGCTACCATCGCTGACTGAAGTAACGCAATACCACATAACACCCTTGCTATCAAAATCAAAGCCAAAAATACCATTGCGGTTTTCTGTTACAGCATATCTGGGCGTAGGCAAATAAGCACCCATATTTTCTATTTCACCAGATTTTGTGTCGAGTGCGATTATATCAGGGCCGTACATGATTGAGAAGTAAATCCGGCCATCAGGACCGATACGTCCGGCTGAAATATTGCCAAAGCTCGCCGGGAATGTATAATTTTCTCCGTAGCTGAAAAATGGTACGCGATAATTCAGATCGACAATACGTTCTTCCTTTGTGTTGATCATAAACATATAGCCTGATTTTGAAGCAGAATAGATGTTCCCGTCCGGGCCCATAACCATCCGAAAACTCCCGGCTTCTGAAACCTTTCCAAAATCCTTAACCGTTTTGTCCCGGAAAGAATACCTGTATAAATGTCCTTTCATATAGCCCATTGAGTATAGCGCTTGATGTGCCGGATCATAGATGGAACCATAGAGTGATTCCTTGGGCGCAGGGGTTCCGAGGTTTTTGGCTTCACCAGTTTTACGGTTGTAAGTGACGATGCTTGATCCGGCAAAGCCTTCCCAGGCATTGCCAAAAAATGATTCTATCAACCAGGTTGGATGTTGCGGTGGTTTATCGGTGGAATGCGTCGTCATTACCATTTGATCATCATTAATAAATGAAATGGATGTGTGGAATTTGCTGGCCCGAATCGCCCGATCCTGCGGAAGAATGATGTCTTCAACAGCCAGCAGCTTTCTGCTGCTGTTCGTCATGTAATCAAACTCATATAACCGGGCGTAACCACATAAATTCAATTCACTGGATAGAGATAAATACAGTTTGCCATCCTTTCGGCACAGCGTGCTATCCCAAATCGAGTTGTTTGGTTCTTGATCGAATAAATGACAGCGAATACTATTCTGAGACAATAGTTTGAAATCATCAGGGCCCTGATAAAAATACTTTCGCATGATATATCCTTTCTTTTCACTTTTGTTTGGGGGCTAGACTTCCTATGGGAAACAAAGGTCACAAGCAAGATAAAGGTTGACATGACTTTTTTACTATTTGCCATACAGCACAATATCTACTACTTTTATCCTAATCAAAGTGTAGTCATTGTCAACATATAATTTCATATATGTGAATAAATAAGGAATAATGAAGCGTGATATTCGGTATATAATTATGATATTGATATTAATTGCTGTTAACGGCTCAGCAGAACCCATCATGCCCTGGCCTTGAACACAAAAGTGAAGTAATGGTAAAAAAACAAGACTGCCGGCCTAATGCCGACAGCCTTGTTTGACTACTAATTCGCGTATGGCATTGTTAGCAAGCGGTTAACGCTGCTGCCCGGCACTTCTTATCCGGCATAACGCTTTTCCACTTCCTGCCAATTGACAATGCTCCAGAAAGCGCTGATGTACTCCGGACGCCGGTTCTGATACTTCAGATAATAGGCATGTTCCCAGACATCAAGACCCAGAAGAGGTGTCTTGCCTGCCATCAGAGGTGAGTCCTGGTTTGCGGTTGATTCAACGGTTAATGCGCCATTTTTGTCCTTAACAAGCCAAGCCCAGCCACTTCCGAAACGGCCGGCTGCGGCTTCCGAAAAAGCGTCTTTGAACGCAGCGAAGCTACCAAACGCAGCATTAATGGCCTCAGCAAGTTTACCACCGGGCTGACCAGCCTGGCCGGGACCAATGACTTGCCAAAAAAGCGAATGGTTAGCATGACCACCGCCATGGTTGCGCACAGCTGTGCGGACAGCTTCTGGCAAAGCATCAAGGTCGGCTAGCAGATTTTCAACTGTTTTGCCTGCTGCGTCAGGATAACTTTCCAGTGCAGCATTCAGTTTGTCAATATAAGCCTGATGGTGCTTTGTATGGTGTATTTCCATGGTTTTGCTGTCAATATAAGGTTCTAAAGCTTCATATCCATATGTTAATTGCGGTAATGTGTGTTTCATTGTGCATCCTCCTGTCTAAAAATCAACTTTTGCAGATGCAAAGGCACCGATTAACAAAAGTTGATGTGTCATCATGATTTGTATAATGTAATCATAGCAGGAAGATAGAAATAAGCCGTATTATATGTTACCCGTGTCTAACTTTTCGGAGATATGGCTGCTTTATAAATCTTTCCCATGTTCTTGGCGCAATATAGTTTCTGGTCAGTGACCCAGATGAACCGATCAACAGTTTCTCCAGTTTAATCAATGATGCCATCTACGGCGTTTCAACAGGATCAGGCTGTATCATCGGCGCTACAT
>JAQVUC010000275.1 GCA_028699715.1 Anaerolineaceae bacterium
CCATGATCCTGATTGCTCAATATCGAGTGTAAATTACACCCGCTTTATTTTAAGCGGGTGTTTTCTTTAACAATACTTACTTCGAACTATCTGCTTTGAAAAGCTATCCTGATCTACTCGACTTCATCCCATTTGACCGAATTCCACGTCAGCAGGCAGTCGTGAAGGTCGTTGGGATCGTCGATGTAGAAAGAAGTTTGTAAACAACTGAAAGGCGCGGTGGTAAAGGCGTGAAGAACCAAGCGCTCGTGGCCGGGGATAACTTCTTCCTGGGTCAAATAACCAAAAAGCTCCACCTGCCCTTCAACTTCTGAAATGATTTCAAGCTTTTCCGCTTCTGCTTTGGCTTTGAGGTTTGCCAGCAAGGTCTGACGATGTTTTTCGCCTGAATACGCGAAAATGGTTGTCAAGAGCGTGCAGCCGGCTTTCCAGAAAATGAGATGGTCGTTTTCTTTGCGGTTTTGAAAATTCGCAGGAACATCAAGCGACCATTCAGGAGATAAGTTAAAGCGCATAAGCTAAAAATCCCTTCTCAAAGCTATTCGATCCGTTTCAACTGCTTGCGCATCCAGAGTGAGGTATCAGTCTGGAATCTGCGCACCACCATCATCGAGCAGGGGACCACATCGATCAAATAGTCATTCAACTTTCCCAATATTTGCTCAGGCACAAGCACTTCCTGTACAGCTCCGATGATCAAGAGATCATAGTTGCCCTGTTGACACTCCTGCAAAATCGCGTCCTCAACCGATTCAGCCTTTTCGACTTTGAATTGGAAATCTTCTGGCACTTCGCCCAGTTCCGCCTCAACTATTTCGTGCAGCTGCAGCTCCTCGTCCTCCATCCGTTCATCATCTGCTTCCCCAAGCACCAGGCGCAGCGCCACTACCTCAGCTTTTCGGGGATCAATGATGTCGCGTGCCATTTTCAGCGCCAGCCTGGCGTTGGGACCGTTGCCTACCGCAACCAAAATCCTGTTGATATCGGATGGCAAACCTCTGTCCCGCAGCACAGCCACATCGCGGTTAGCCATCATGAGCACTTCTTTGAGGATATTATTGGGCTGCTCAAATTTTGCCCGATCGCTGGGAACACCTAACATGACCAGGTTGACATCTTTATGACGACTCAGTTCAGAGAATAGCCCTTCTTCCACCCGGCCGGCAGCTTTTAACTTGCCGTAAATGGGCACGTTGTGTTTTAAAGCGATCGGCATGATCTGTTCCAGGATGCCAAGCTGCTCTTTCTTCTTTTCTTTGACTAACTCGGGGACAGCATCTTTATCCAGATTCATTGGTGTTTTCAACACGCTGAAAAGGCAAATTGCCGTGTCTTCCTGCTGATCAACCAACTGAGCCGCTAAATTTACCAGGCTTTTGGCGGTTTCAACGCGTTTGGCGGCCACGATCACCCGACCGCCGCCTTCCTGGTATTCCAGGCGTGAATTGAGTTCCTGGCGGGCTTTGACCTGTGTGGAAACAAAATAGGCCACACTCAAAACAGCCAAGACGACACCCAAAAACAAAAGCGCTCTTGGATTTGAGAAGGAGATGATCAATACCCCGGCAATAGCCGCGGAAATAACCGTGAGCGGATACAGTGGAACTTTAAAAGGACGTTCGATATCTGGATACATTTTCCGAAGCTTTGGCATGGCCAGAGTTGCCCAAAATAGAACGAACATGTAGCCGGCGCTGGAGATGAAGCTTAGAAAATCAACCACGCCGATGGCTGCCACCAGGGCGCTGACGATAGCCACCGCCAAAATTGAGGTCCAGGGCGTGCGCCAGTGGCTCAATCTGGAGAACGCACGCGGCCACACGCGTTCACGGCTGAGGGAAAAAGCTTCCCGGGTGGCGGAAAGCATGGCCGAATTGACAGAGGTTAGTGTCGCAACAATACCAGCCACACCCATGATCTTTACGCCAATGTTCGGCCAAAAACGGGCTGCCGCGTCAGTCAGAGCCGTTTCAGACCCAGCCAATTCCTGAAAAGGCACCGTTCCGATAGCGACCATGCTGACAGAGGTATAAATCAAGGTTGTAAACAATAAGCTGAGCAAAATCCCGATTGGGATGTTGCGGTTTGGTTTAATGATCTCTTCCGCGTCATCCGCTATCACCTCAAAACCCACGTAGGCGTTATAGGTCAAAGCGATAGCCGAGAGCATCCGACCAATGTGCGCGATCGTGCTTTGGTTTTCAAAGACTGAGCGCCCGGATAGGAAGATATCCATGTTAAAACCAGTAGAGCTGGCGAAACCCTTGAACACAAATGTCGCGAAAACAGCCAGCAGAAAAGCACCCAATATAACTTGCAGGTTACCGACATTAGAAACACCGCGGATGTGCATAAAACCAACAAAGAAAATCACCAAAATAGCGATTGGAATGATGGGCAAACTGGGGATGAAAATCGACAGCGAAATCGCAAAACCTACCGCTGAAAGGGCAGCGTAGAAGGTGCTTGAAAGGCAGTCCAAGGAGCCGACTAAGAACATCAGCCAGCCTTTGCCAAAAGCCTCACCAACGTAGGTCATAGCACCGCCGGTAACCGGGAAAGTGGTGGCGAGTTCGCTGTAGTTCAAGGCGATGCTCAAGGTCAGCAACCCACCCAGGATCAAGGCTAAAACCGACTCTGGACCGGCGATGCCGGCCACATGTCCGGTGAGCACAAAAATTTCTGCCGCGATCGTGCCGGCAGTTCCTAACATAATTACCTGAGCCAGGTTAAGTTGTCGTTTTAATTTTCTTTTAGTCATAGTGACTCCAAAGACCTTTGAAAAAAAGCCGAATGAATTATAGCACTCTGTCCAATACCTGAGACTCGCACTTAAAGAAATGTAAGAGCAACATGATAATGTCCTAAAGTAGCAAAATAGAAATGTCCTAATTACTATTAGGAGCTATGAAAAGGACTATCGAAATGAGCAATGAAGAACTACTCCGAAAAAGTGTCCTTGAAG
>JAQVUC010000276.1 GCA_028699715.1 Anaerolineaceae bacterium
GACGGGCGAAAGCAAGTCGGTTGGAGTGGTTCCGGAACAATCATCAGCAAGGATGGGCTCATTCTTACCAACGCACACGTAGTTCTCTCGGACCGCTTCTATCGGGTGGTTGATCTGATCGTATCTTTGACGGTGGCTGATGACGCGCCGCCTGTTCAGAGTTATTATGCCAGCATTGTCCAAGCGGATAACTCGCTGGATATCGCAATCATTAAACCCTATGCTGATATGAACAACAACCCCATCAACTATAATTTGCTGAACCTGCCCTTTGTGCCCCTGGGGGACTCGAATGATCTGGAGTTGGGCGAGTCCATCAATATTTTGGGTTACCCGGGCATTGGTGGGAGGACCATCACCCTGACCAGCGGTGAAGTCAGCGGTTTCACAGCGGAAGACCCCTACGGAAACCGGGCTTTCATCAAAACCAGCGGTACCATTGCCGGTGGAAACAGCGGCGGGCTGGCGGTAAATTCACGCGGGGAATTAATTGGTGTCCCGACCGAAATTGGTTCAGGTGACCTGAGGAACGAAATCGTCGACTGTCGTGCCCTGCTTGACACCAACCGGGATGGCTATATCGATGACAATGACAGTTGCGTCCCTACCGGAGGTTTTATCAACGCGCTCAGACCAATCAACCTGGCCACCGATTTGATTACAGCTGCCCGCAACGGAGAAGTGACCATCGCGACTGATACCACCGTAGGGGAGAGTTTTGATCACTCTGGAGAGGTGATTTTTGAGGACGATTTTTCCGATCCAAACAGCGGTTGGGATAGTGTCGTTGATCAAGCCGGCACAGCTAAATACGAAGAGGGTGAATACACTATTTCAGTGACTGAGCCGATGTATTTTATTTATGCGGACCAGGAATACCTGTATGACTCAATTTTCATCGAGACGGATTTGCGCGTAGTCGAAGCTGTGGGAGACGGCGATTTTGGGTTCATCTGTGGATTGCGCGACGATGAGCTTACCGTTCTCGAGATCAGTGAGGACGGATATTATTCCATTTGGAAACAAAGCGGGTCTGAGGTAAGTTTTTTGGTGGACTGGGAATATTCCCAGGAAGTGGCGGCTGGTGGACCTTTCCAACTGGGTGCCCAGTGCGGGAAAGATGAGCTGATCCTGGTTCTCAATGGACAGGTTTTGGCGCGCGCTGTTGACCCGGACTATCTTCCAGGTTCTATCGGCATGATGGCTGGGACCTTTGACAATCCGGGCATCAAAGTCGCTTTTGACAATTTGAAAATTATGATCCCGTGAGGCTGCTATGAAAATGGAAACCATGACCATTCACCACCTGGTAAAAAGCGAGGACCTGAATCACCACCGCACCTTGTATGCCGGCAGGGGAGCCGAGTGGCTGGTGGAAGCTGGTTTTATTGCTGCCTCCAACCTGCTGCCGCCTGAATATGTGCTTTGTCTTAAAATTCATGGCATGATGTTCACCCGACCGGTCAAGCCGGGAGAAGTGGTGCGCTTTGACTCAAAAATTGTTCTGACTGGTCGCTCCCGTTTGGTAGCTTATATCAGGGCGACCACCAAGGGTGAATTGACCGTTGACGGTTTTATCACTTTTGTCTATGTTGATGACCAGGGGAAATCCAGACCGCACGGAATCAGCATCGAAGCCGAAACAGAAGAAGAAATCGAGCTTCAACGGCTTGCTTCAGAACTCTAAACGAAACCTAAAACAATAAGCTTTCCTGCCCAAGCTGCAGGCGTTTTAATTGACTCTCCAAACCTGTATAACTGATCCAGAAGAGCAGAGCGGAGCTGAGAACGCTGCTTATCAGACCGAGAAAACCAGGAGAAAACCACAATATCAGCAGGGGGGTGAGCAGGCAGAGGATCGCCATCAGCAAGCCTCTAAACCCAAAACTTTGAACTGTCCCCATGGCAAGAAATTCGATTTGTGTTTTCCGTAAGATGTCCTGACCTAATTGCAGAATCGCGCCCAACAAACCTATTGGCAATAAGAGTAGAAAAACCCAGTTTCTGACAGGAAAGATGGCAAAGCTTAGACACAGGCTAATCATTAAAATAATCAGATGCGGGATTGTGGGCAAAAGCAGGTCTATCAGTGCCCAGGATCGTGTGGGGATAGGGACCTGGCGGGTCAAGGGCCACAGACTGAGATCCTGTTTGAAATAGTCCAACAAGTGGCGGCTGAGCATCCAAACCCAGCTTGCCAAGCCCAGCCAGCCAGCTGGCGTGTTGCCCATGAGTTGGAAACCGAAGGTTAGTAAAAAAGTCACAAGTAGCAAATAAAAATCGCTGAATCGCAAAGTGCGCCTGGCTTGGAGGATCATTTTCCAGGCAAAGGCTTTGCTGTTTTGCCAATCCGGAAGGAAACGGCTTTTTCCCGTCAGTCCCATACGGCGTTTTCTGCGGACGAGTTCGATCGCCTCAAATTGACCATATTTGACAAAAGAGGAAAGCAATGCCGCCGTTTGTGTCTCATGAGCTGCTTTTGCTGGGCTGAAATCCTTGGCAGTCAACCACAATAAAAGCAATGAAATGGCTGAAAGGATCACACCAAACATTAAGCTAAAACCGAGACTATACTTTCCCTGCCCAAAAAAGGACAGGAGCAAATTATTCAGCACAGCCACAACTGGCTCTGAAATAGTCGGGTTTAGGCCAAAGAATGCAAACAAAATAAATATCACCAACAAGACCAGCACCGCCAGGACCAGGACAAGCATGGGCAAATAAGCCTTAAATTTTCCCCGATGGGGCAAGGCGTATAACCCAACAGCCCAGGTGCTGGTGAAAAGCGCAAAATGATAGGGGATTGCCAGAAGGGCGACCCTGAGCCCATACCAAACATATACCAAAAAATAGCTGGCTATGTCATCAGCGGGGAAGGTGATTTCCCCCAGGGAAAAGCCCAACATCAGGCAGATCAAAATTAGTACTACTAAACTTTGTAACCAGGGGCCTGGCAGCCAGCG
>JAQVUC010000277.1 GCA_028699715.1 Anaerolineaceae bacterium
AGGTTGAAACCTCTCCTGGACTCAGAAGAATTTCGGAAAGCAAAGTCTCCCCTGGCTATCCCGTTGGGAAGAGGCGTTTCAGGGCAGCCGGTGATCTCTGACCTGGCCAGTATGCCGCATTTGCTGATTGCCGGCACGACCAATTCAGGTAAATCGATTTGTATCGCCGCGTTGACCACGGCCTTGGTCATGAACAACCATCCGGATGATTTGAAACTGGTGATGGTCGATCCGAAAATGGTGGAGTTGAAACGCTTCAACGGTTTACCGCACCTATTGGGTGAGGTGGAAACAAATGTGGATCGCATCATGGCAGTCCTGCGCTGGGCGACCGTGGAGATGGATAACCGTTACAAACTTTTGGAAGCTGCCCGCTCCCGTAACCTGGACACCTACAACCAAAAAATGGACAAATCCGGAAAAGCCAGACTGCCCAGGATCGTGATGTTTATTGATGAGCTGGCGGACCTGATGATCAGCGCGCCTGATGAAACGGAAGGCACTATCGTGCGCCTGGCGCAAAAAGCCCGCGCAGTTGGGATCCACCTGGTGGTGGCAACCCAGAGACCCAGCACTGACGTGGTGACCGGCGTCATCAAAGCAAATTTCCCGACACGCATTGCCTTTACGGTGGCATCCTCCGTTGATTCCAGGGTGATCCTTGACGTGAACGGGGCGGAGACACTCCTGGGGAAAGGAGACATGCTCTTCCTGCACCCCGAAGTTGGACATCCACAACGTTCCCAGGGAGTCATGGTGAGTGATTCGGAAATTCGGAAGGTGATCGCCTGGTGGCAAAAACAATACCAGCAAGATCAGCCTTCAGCCATACCGATTGAAATTGCTCCTGAACCAGAGAAAGCAACTGTTGCCAGCGAAGAACTAACTGAAGATGAAGTGGAAGAGGAAGAAGCCCCCTGGGAAGAAGAGGTTCAGCAGCAAGAAGCGCTCGACGGCGATGAAGGCTTGATCCAACAAGCGACTGAACTGGTACGTGTCAAACGGAGAGCCAGCGCTTCTTATTTGCAGCGCCATTTGAGATTAGGCTACCCCCGCGCGGCCTGGCTGGTGGATCAATTGGAAGCCAGAGGTGTGCTTGGTCCGGCACAAGGTGGCGGCAAAGAACGCGAAATTTTGATCGAAGAGTCAGCTGAACAGGAAGAAGACCAGGAAGAATGGACTGATGATGACAAATAATCAAGCTTCAAAAGCGAGTTTTGAGAGTTTCCTGAGGAAAACATTCAAGGTTCCGCTTGACCGGCTGGCTTCCTATTTGTTAAAAATTGGTTTGCAGCCTAATCATGTCACCCTTTTTGCTTTGCTCGGTAACCTGGCAGCCTCGCTTTTGATTGGGATGGGGCACTTGTTTTGGGGAGGCATGGTTGCAGCTTTAATGGCACCTCTGGATGCGGTGGATGGTTCCATGGCTCGCCAACGGCAAGAATCCAGCAAATTTGGGGCTTTCTTTGATTCAGTTGTCGACCGCTATGATGAGTTGGTATTGTTGGCTGGTTTGCTCTTTTATTTTAGCCAGGAGGGTGCGCAAGCAGGTGTGATGCTGACTTATTTGGCAACCATGGGATCGGTCCTGGTCTCTTATACCCGCGCCAGGGCTGAATCTTTGGGTTTGAACGCCAAAACCGGCATCTTGACCCGAATCGAACGGGCAATCGTGCTAATCATTGGACTATTGATTGGAAAACCTCTTTATTCCGTTGGTATAATTGCCGTCCTAGGAAACATTACCGCAATTCAAAGAATTGCGCAGGTTTGGAAACAATCCAAAACTGACTAGACCAAACAAGGTCTGAGAAAGGAATGCTATGCCACAAGGCTTTAATATCGGTCCTTTGACCATCCGATTTTATGCAATTTTAATTATTTTAGGTGCTCTCTTAGCCGCCTGGTTGGCCGCAAGACAGGCCAAAAAAGGTGGACAAGATCCAGAAATCGTGCTCGATCTGATGCCCTGGTTGTTGATTGGCGGGATCATAGGTGCCCGTTTATGGCACGTTTTCACTCCTTCAGCATCCAACATTGCCATGGGAGTGACCACAGAAAATTACCTCAAAAATCCCATCGAAATCCTCAAGATGTGGAAAGGTGGCTTGGGAATCCCCGGTGGGGTCATTGGTGGTGCGGCAGCGTTAATCATTTACACCAAAATCAAAAAACTCAATTTCTGGCAGTGGGCTGATTTTATCGCTCCAGGATTGCTGATCGCTCAGGCGATTGGGCGATGGGGTAATTTTGTTAACCAGGAAGTCTACGGCCGGCCGAGCAATTTACCCTGGGCGATCACGATAGATCCTCAATACCGCATTGCAGGTTTTGAGGCTGTCGAAAAATATCATCCCCTGTTTTTGTATGAAAGCTTGTTAAACCTGTTGGGGGCAGGTGTGTTGTTGCTGGTGGGCAATAAATACAAAGATAAGCTTTATAAAGGCGATGTGTTCTTTGGTTATATGGTTATTTACCCAACAATTCGTTTTTTCCTGGAGTTTTTACGGCTGGACCCATCTCCAGTCAATGGGATCAACGTAAATCAGACCGCTATGCTGGTTGTGGGAGTGATTGCAATCCTGGTTTTGATCCTGCGGCATACTGTTTGGTCCGATAAGCTGGCTCAAAAAGAATTGAAACTTGAGCAGGAAACAAGCACAATCGACTCTGAAATCGAAGCACTACCTCAGGAAGTTGAGGAAGCGATCGAAGAGGCCGATGCTCATATTGAGCTGGATGAGACCGATGAACCAATCCTCGATGATGAAGATTTCTCAGCCTCAACTGAAGAACTGATTGAAGAAAACGAAGACTGGGTGGTAGATCATCTACCCGCTGAAGCGGTGGTTTGGGATGAAGATGAACTTCCTAACCTGGAAGAAGAAGATTTACCCAAAATTGATGGCGCTTATCCAAACGAAATCGGAGAAATTGACGAAAACGACGAGGCC
>JAQVUC010000278.1 GCA_028699715.1 Anaerolineaceae bacterium
CGGCGCTTTGTTGTCTAATGGAACCGGGAGCGGTCCGGACAAGGTCCATCCAGCTATTGAAAAAGCTCTTCATCACCCCCTCTTGGATGACATTGATCTCTATTCTGCTTCAGGAATGATAGCCAACTTTACCGGAAGCGAAGACATGTCCTTCAAAGACGTTACAGACGCGCTCAAAACCCTGCAAGACGCTACAGGTGGTCACGCCGATGTGATTCCCGGTATCATCACCGATCCCCGCATGGAAGACCGTGTGCAACTTATTCTTATTGTTACAGGGATTGGTGCACCAAAAGCAAATTTATCGCAACTTAGTTACAACGAAACTGCTGAATCCTCATTATTCAATTCAAAACCCGTTGTAACCGACGAGAGCGTAAACGAAGAATCAAACCAACACAGTGAAATTGGCCTGGAACAATATCCTGTCCAACCCGATGTACATGACAACCTTTCCATTCCCGCCTTTATGCGAAGACGGTCAAAGAAGTAAGTAGGGAGCATGAAAACAGAAGCGATTCACAAGGTAAACGAGAAAGTTTACAAGAAATACATTAAGCTGTCAGGTAAACAGCCCAAGATAAGTTCCATCTCCCCAGGCAGTTACTTGCTGCAATATCGCTATGCAGATGACCTGCCAAATGGGAAATCGATTTCTCAGACCATCAGGGTTGTAGCGGATGAAGAAGGAAATATTTCCAAAATTTCATCCTCAAGAGGCTAAAAACAAGGATTAGACCATGTCAGCAATGAGCTTCCCATACAGACAGGCCAAAACCTTTCGGCCAATCAAAAAAAAGCATAAGCTGGATAAGCACAAAAAAATGAAGCCAGTTTCACTTTCTTTTGAAACTGAAAGGATCATTGTTGCCAAACAAGCTGTCCCAGTCAATCTAATCTTGATGAACGCTTCCTACACGGAAGAGCTTAGCTTTCAACCAACGGTCAAATTGGAATTAAGTGCCTATGCTCCGGAAATCGTGACAGGAGATACCTTGATGAACAGGGTTGGCAAGCGAGACTTCTTCCGCACGCAGGCCTATATGCTGGTGGCGATTTCTGGTATGGGGTTATTGATAGGCTTCTTTATCGCCTACTTTATTTGAGCTCGATAAGATTTGGCAAAATAAAATCTTTGATGGCGGTGTCATTATCGACACCGTCTTCTATTTTAATCAGACTCCACAACTCAGTATGCGAGACCGATTCGCCCGGATTGAGCGTCTTCCAAGGGCTAAGAAACTCAAGCTCAAGCATATCCTTATCAAAATAAAGCTCGCTGTTTGATCCAAAATCCGGATAAGCTGCAGCGTCTTGTTGCTTTTCTTTTACCTGGATAAGCAAGAATAAATCTTCCAGCCGGTAAGCCAACCAGGGCACTCTATTCCAGAGACCAATTTTCTGCTTTGATTTGCACTTAGTTTGATCGATTTCCAACCAGTCTTGTTTCCAATAGTAAGCTGGATCATTAAAGTCGGTATAAGACCAAAGATTTAGGCTTGCAGATGCCTGAAAACGTTTTTCGTTTGTAACAATCTTGTTTAAAGGCATGAATCCAACGCCACCAGGCGCTAGTGAGCTGATCCCCCACGAAGCGGTTGTGATAGGATCTCTTCCCTTATTGGTCAATTCATTGAAAACTACAAATTGATTCTTTGTGGCTACGCGCATTGTAATCTTTTTTTCAAGGTTACTTTCGTCCGGGGGCCTAATAAAACTTACCTCTCCGGTTTCCTGATCGATCTTGACATCAACCGCGCTGTTGTCTGGAATATAAGAGATCACCGGGTCTTCGGGTGCAGACCAGAGTCGATGTCCACCGTAGATCATCCATTCTTCCGCGTTCTTTTTTCCCAAATGCTGATCAAAGAGCTTGAAGAAATTTTTTCCCCCAATTGGACCGAATGAAATGATTCTCGGGCCGATATCTGCGGTTGCAATCATCTCGATTTGATCGTCAGAAATAGAATAGCAATTTTCCCAACCGAAAGTAGTCACCTTTTTGATTTTTGCGCTCATTTTTTCTTATCTCTCATTGTATTTCATGTATAATCTCATTATACTTGACAAGCTAAGAGGAATTATGACTGGTTCGACCAAAAAAAAGCATATGGATTACTGGGAAAGGTTAGAAATTAAACCTAATGACCTGCAATATTTGTCTGGTCATCTTTTTGAAACGGAAGAACCGTTATCGATTGGGGATCTCACCAAAGTACTGATAGAGTATCGATTAGATCAACTCAAAAAGGCTGAAACCGAGCGACAAGAAGATGCGGGCACCATTTATCTTCCAAAAGAAAGTTTTTCACCCGGAGATAAAATCGCCTTCCCAGAACTTGATGATTTAAGTGGTGTTATTTTAGAACTCAGAGAAGGAAACAACCCAAGCCTTGGCAACTTCAAAGTAGCAAAAGTTGAGCTCGAAGATGGAAGCATCAAGGAATTTGCCACTGATCTAGAAAATCATGCCATCAATCAAAAAAACTACCAAAGTACTACCCTTTCAGAGCTTGACAGCGCTACTCTGCTAAAGCTCTACGGAAAACAGTTCAAATCAAAACTTCGCAACGCTCTTGATGAACAAAACGATTTGATCCGCATCGGAGAAACCTGGTTTCCGCGCTCCCTCCTGATCGATCTCGGCCCCGGGCATCTGAACATTGCCGAAGCAATCCTTGATTCTTTGGCTGGCGGCCCCATCAGCATAGAAGATTTGATGGAACAACTCGAATTAGCCGATACTGAAGAGAACCGTAAACTCCTGGAATTTTCCTTGAACTATGCCCTGCAAGAAGACCCTCGTTTCGATGAAGTTGGCACAACCCGCCAATTCTCCTGGTTCCTGCGCAGGCTTGAACCCGATACCGTGCTTGAAACACCTCTCTACATCCGTTCAGATGGTCCCGCCTATTTGGACCCAGACCTGGATGAGACCACGTTGAA
>JAQVUC010000279.1 GCA_028699715.1 Anaerolineaceae bacterium
GGATCGTGTGCACAGTCTGTGGATTAACGAGAAACAGGCTCGCAATCTCTTTTTCGCTGCGTTTCCGGCCGTTGCCCTCATCGGCAGCCAGCAGAACGTGGGCGTGCATGATGGATTTTGCCGATGCCGTGCCCTTTGATATGATTCCGGCAAGCTTGCTGCGCTCCTTGTCGGATAGGATTACGCGATACTTGATCATAGGCATGGTACTCACCCCTTCCCAATGTGAGTATACCATGATCAGACATTATATTATAGTATTAAATGTTACAAGGTACTAGACGATGACTACGGAAATTCAAGGGTGATACTTTATAGCAAGTATACATACCGTTAGCCTGAGTAGAATTTACCCCCATGGGGGCCTTTTGGGCAATAATTAAATCGTATGGCATAACTGAAAGGTTCTTCTCACTTCACAGGTAAGAAAGCAAGGCGCCTATACCGCGTTATGATGAGAGAAGTGTTTTAGGATATATAACGCTCGCAAAGTAACAAATCTGCTGGGTGACCGTATCTCTTCCATTGTGAAATGCGCTTTCCCCTTATGCTCGTTTTCAAGATACCACAGCCCATCCCTTTGCTTCTTCTCTTGCAGCCAGTTCATGGCCGGCCACATTCGGGTGTCAAACGGATTGTTCTGCCTGGCAAAATATTCCATTGCCCTTAACAGATCATACCGATAGCGGTAAGGATAGGATAGTTTACGAAACCTCTTGTCAACATCATCAAAAAACAAACGATTTCTCAGCAGGAATTCTGCCGCATCTGTTTTCGCTGCCTCAATGTCCCACCGTCTGTGCTGCAGTCCGGAGGCCTGGAATTGTGCAAATCCTTCCAGGACACAGATTGTTGTATGGGGGTCGCTCTTATCTGAATTCATATCCCAAGTAAATCCCCCATCCTTTTTCTGAACAGAAAGTATGAAGCGTAGTTCAGTATCATGCCATCAACGCAGATATCGCTGGGATGATTGTACTTTGATAAGTTCATGCCCCCGGCTTCATTCATGCATTCGCCAAACATCCGCGTAATCATCTCCCTGCAGGGTTTCAACGTCTCCGGTGCGCAGATATTTTTGATATCAAGCAGCGTGTAGTGTGTTGATGTCCATTTGGGCTGGTAGTAATAAGACCCCCCAATGTCCGCTTTCGTTTTGTCTGGATAAAAATTTTGCCCCAAAGCCTTCCTTAGGAATTCGCTTTTGCATCTGCGATAGCGTTATTCCATCTGAGCCAATGAGGTCGCGGTGGGTCATATACTGAATGAAAATATCGCCTTCCAATAGCCAGGAAATCGCTTTCATCACCAAACAACTCCTTTCGCCCAAAATTGGCAACGGCTTGTTGAACGCATTGGATCGACACGCTTTTGGCCTGCCCCCGGCCTTTGTAACAGTTGGCGAGTCAGTGAAGACTGTACAACGGTAAAGGTATTCCTTCTTTGGTTTGGCCGCATCGCAACACAGGCCGGCGAGGCGCTCAAGGGCGCACATAACCTTGCTCTTTCATGTGAATGAGCAAAACTAGCCGGGCGATCACACCACTTGCTGGGAGGCTTTTGATCCTTGCCCTGGATGTAGGGGGCTTCATTGTATCAAGCCATTGTGAGTCGTCTTTCTGAATGTGGCAGCATCATTCATGGTATCGGAGTATCAACCGCTTGCCCCTGCCCTCTTCCTTGAGTAAAGCCAAAATTACAAACAAGCTGAAACCCTGTTCTGGACGCATCATCATAGTAAATTGTTTTTCCCGCAATTTGAAGCTATAGAATCGAAATATTTTCTGGAATTTCGGGGGCAGAATCCACCGCTGCGCAAGTGTCACTGCTCATCCCCCGATGATGACCTCGAAACCCACCTGTTCACCAAGGCTTTGAATGGCTTTCTCCATGTTCCGGGTCAGGGTGAGGCGTTCCAGGGTGTCTGAGAAAAGAAGCGGCGTAAGGTCGGTTACTTCTGTGTTATTTGAGATTTCCAGCTCTTTGAGGCCTGCAAGCGCGGCGAGAACCGGGATGTCGTCATTCCTGAGGCCGCAGCCATGTGCCAGCAGGCAA
Source organism: Anaerolineaceae bacterium (assembly GCA_028699715.1). Taxonomy (GTDB): domain Bacteria; phylum Chloroflexota; class Anaerolineae; order Anaerolineales; family Anaerolineaceae; genus Mesolinea. The sequence continues at coordinate 2,056 of JAQVUC010000279.1, forward strand.
GTAATGGTGCTGTTGGCAAGGTGGGGAAGCCAGCGGGATGCTTCCATCCCAATGACATGCAGGCCACTGAATGACCGAACTGCTGCCAACGGGGATAGGTCCTTGCAGGGGATACCGTTGATGGACAGGCTGAGCCCGCCCCTTCCATAGGCGTAAGAAAAATCGGTTTCTTTGAAAACCGAGATGTCCGACACCTGGGAGTCATTGAGGTTCAGGTACTCCACGCGCTTGAGGTTCTGGAAACCCGCGAGCGATGCAACGGGGGTTAAATCAAAACTGATCCGCTCCAGCCCGGCGATCTCGAACAGAGCAGAGGCATCCGTGAACCGGGCGCCGCTGAAACTGGCTTCCCTCAATTTTGTGAGGTTTTGGATTCCGTCCAGGGTTTCCAGGGGCTGGCCTGCCAGTTCCAGGCGCTCAAGGCCTGTCAGTTTCAGCAGTCTATCCAGGTTTGAAAACAAGCCTCTTTTCGAGGAGCGGCGCTTGCCAGTCTGGTTGTCCACGATGTCGTAGGCATGCAGGCCGTAACCCCAGTTGTTTTCAAAATGCTCCCTTCCCTCTGCCAGCAGCTGGTCTCCGACCAGGGAGAAGGACTTCACCTTGGCCAGTTCCTCCGCGGAAAGGATATCCAGCTCGTCCAGGCTCAACAGCGCAAAATCGGATTCGTCCATCACGATCTCAAAGTGCGCGTCAGCCTGAATGCCTTTGAGCGCGCCCCGCATGTCTGCTGAGATATACAGGCGTTCAAGTGTTTCCGAGCCAAGCAGCGGCGTCAGGTCGGTCACCTCATGGTTGTATGGGATTTCAAGATCCTCAAGGCCGCGGAGCGCAGCAGTTGCCTGGATATCAGCGTCCTTCAGGCCGCA
>JAQVUC010000280.1 GCA_028699715.1 Anaerolineaceae bacterium
AGCATCAACCTGGCTGCCGGGCTGGCAATCCATGAATCGCGCAAGACCAATAGTAAACCAGTCTTGCTTATCGATATGGACGATCAACTTTCCGCCACCATCACGGCAATGGGAGGCGGTTTTTCGGAAGAATTCGTGCCTGTGATTACGGCTGATAACAATTATCCCCAGGCACTTGAAAACGGTTATGGTGCCAGCGAATCTCTTATCGTCGATTCGCTCATCCCGCGTAAAAGGGACCAAAAGGTCAAGCTGTTTCGCACCAATAAAGCGCGCATGGAAAACCTGGAAGCCAGCCTGAAGTCGCGTGAAGAAGCCGACTTCCAGCTGACTTATTTCCTGGAGCCCATAAAGCAAGACTATTCTTATATCATTATCGATAATCCCCCATCGGCAGGCATGCTGCCAATGAATTCGCTGGTGGCCAGCTCTCACGTGCTCATCCCAATCGAACCCGACGGTATCTCCCTGATTGGTCTGGCCGATATCTTGCGCATGGTCGAGAGCGTTAAAAAAACCACCAATCCTGACCTGGAGGTACTGGGTATCGTGCCTTCCCGCTTCCGCATGGTGCGGCGGCAATCACAAGATGTGATCGGCGAATTGGAACGGATCTACGGTAATTTATTGCTGCCCTACATCAAAGATTTGGCCGATATCTCTGCGGCCACCACCGCGGGGTACGATGTCTATTCTTACAGCCCGGAAAAATCGCAGGCATACCGCTGCATATCCAATCTGGTCGATGCGGTTTTAGGTAAATTGGGCGCTGCCTGATCTGTGCCCATGGGCACAGTTTGGCTGACTGCGTGTAATACGAGGAGTTTGAAATGGCAAGACAGGAAAAACGAAGTTTTGGAAATTTGATTGAAGCCACTTCAGCGGCTTTTGAGTCGAGCCAGACTGCTGATGAGCAAGTGGTGTTGAGCGGTCCCAAGATGATCAACAACCGGCAGAGCGTCTATCGTGTGCCTGTCTCCATGATCAGACCCGACCGTTTTCAAGCCCGCTTGCTGCTGCCACTGCCGCTGCGAAGCAGTTTTTACAGCGGTCAGCGCACCTGGCGCGACACAGTTGGCGATTGGATTGCGTTGGCTAAAAGTGATCGGCTCAACCGGCGCTTAATCGACGAATTGATCGTGCTGGGAGATTCGCTGAATGACACCGGGCAAATCAAACCGGTAACCGGCCAGGTTGTAAACGAAGACGGAAGGGATGTCTTCAGGATGCTGACCGGCGAACGGCGCTTTTGGGCCACAGCCATCCAGGCTGTTTTGAGCGAAAGCGCGGAAGAGCCCTATGTGCTGGCCTTGATCGACAACCAACCGTCCCTTGAAAAACAAATCGCCGAAAATATGGCCTATAAGGCCTTAACACCGGTTGGCAAAGCACGCGCTGCCGCCAGACTGGTGCTGGAAGCCAATCAAATCGAACCTGCCGAAGGGGAACAAGAGAACGAATACTTTCGGCGGGTAGCCGAGATGCGTCTCAACGATGAGATCAAAGACAGTCTGCAAAAAAATTTACAATTGGAGCGAACTTATTTTGGCCGGCTGATGAAGTTTTTTGAATTGCCTGAGGCCTCACTGGAACTGGCTGACCGGGCAGAAATGCCAGAACGTGTCTTACGCGAGATCATGCGCTATGACCAAAAGTTATGGCCGGCTGCAGTGGAATATTTTGCTGAATTTGACAACCGTAGCTACCTGGATGTGCAGGCCTTTTTGGAACGCGAATCGGGTAAAACCCAGACCAGAAAGCCGCGAATTCCGGCTGACCCCCTGACCAAATCAGCTCGCAGCCTCAAAAAGGTGCTGCTGGGGATGGATGAGCTGCCCCACAAAGACAAATCAGGATCGCTGGCAGACGCGCTGGTTGGGGACAGTGACAAAAAAGAAGCCCAGGATATCGCCGACAGGATCTCTGCCCTGGCGCAGGCCGTGCAAACCAGAGTACACGCGCTGAAGTAATGCCGTCCGGCCGTGTTAACAACCGGGGTTTCACGGCGTCTGACTCGACATCTAATGACTTTTGAAACGGTAACTAAGCGGCTCGATCAGTGTGATCGGGAATGGCTCACCGATAACTGCCAGGTAGGTGAACAATAAATAAAAAACTAAAGTTGGCTGATTCATTTCCAAGCGTAGTACGATATGCATTTACCATCATGCTAACGGTAATCATTGCAGATATATTCTTTTTCAGCGATTCTATCGAGTATGCTACGAAAAAAGTTTTTTTGCTCTCAAATCGTGCATTGTTAATTATCAGTCTTGGAATTTGCCTGGTCCTGATTTTATTTCTGAAAAGGATAGGAAAAGTATCTATCAGCTACAAACAAGTTGTCTTGGCGTTAGGCTTGGCAAGCATTTTATTGTTTATTTTTCAGCTAATCATCGTTTTAAACATGTTCTTCTATTCGGGGTGGGACGCTGGTGGGGTCAGAGATTCTGTCTTCGAAATAATAAATGAGACCTATAACATCTGGTATCCGTATTCAAGATTTCCGTCGAATATCAACATCACCGTTCTCATGGTCGTAGTCGCAAAAATCTCCAACTTCATTGGTCTTAACGAATATATCGGTATATTGACCCTTAATATTCTTCTTGTCAATCTTGCGGGTTTCTTTACTTTTTTATGTGCTTATAAGCTTACAAGCAGTATAAAACATTCCATTTTCTCATGGATTATGTTTACTCTTTTAGTTAGTGTGTCTCCCTGGATTTCGATTCCATATTCGGACACGTACTCGATATTATTTCCGATTTTAGCTTATTATTTGTATATCTCAATGAAGCCGAAAGCTAAAATAGATTCACGCTGGTTTTTCATTGGTTTTTTGTGTTTTTATGGTGCCACGATAAAACAGACAGTCATTATCGTTTTGATCGCCATCATAATTGTTGAGCTTCTGAGAACAATAGTACAAA
>JAQVUC010000281.1 GCA_028699715.1 Anaerolineaceae bacterium
GCAGTCGCTTTAAAGTTTTCCCCCGTTGGGTTGAATTTTCAAGCAAATTTTCATACTCGATAACCTCAATCACCGCCATGGCAGCTGCCAGAGAAACCGGATGTCCATTGTAGGTCAGACCGCCATAGAAAGTTCTATCGTTATAGTATTCGGCAATCTCTTTTTTCATCGCCACAACACCCAAAGGGGCGTAACCGCTGGTCAGCCCTTTTGCCATTGTGATCAGGTCTGGTTTTACATTCCAATGTTCAAAAGCGAACCATTTTCCAGTCCGGCCAAAACCGCACATGACCTCATCAGTAATCAGGAGAATGCCGTTTTTATCACAAATATCTCTGACCCCTTGCAAGTAACCATCCGGAGGAACGATAATCCCATTGGTGCCTGTAACTGTTTCCAAAAGGATGGCTGCAATTTTGTCAGAGCCTTCGTAATTAATTATTTCTTCAAGATGCCGTAAATATGCGTTCACAAATTGCTCGTCGGTCAACTCGTAGGTGTCCCGCAAAAGCACTGATCGATAGCGATAAGGGTCCAGGAAATGCACGACGCCGGGCATGACCGCCGGCTCCCAATGAACCCGTCTGCGATCCCCCGTTAGCGCCATTGCGCCCATGGTTGCCCCATGATAAGAGCGATAGCGGGTCAAAATTTTTGTTCTTCCGGTGTAATCCCGGGCAATCTTGACAGCATTCTCATTCGCGTCTGAACCGCCCAGGGTATAGAGAATATGATCCAATCCTGGCGGGGTAAGAGAAGCAATTTTTGCCGCAAGTTTTGCCCTGATATCCGTTACCATGTGAGGACCGGCAAAAGGCAGTTCCATGATCTGCCGGCACATGGCCTCCTGGACGTGAGAATTGCTGTGACCAATATTGGTGCACATCACAGTCGAATTCATGTCAGTGTAGCGTTTACCCGCAAAATCCCAAAAATAAACACCTTCGGATTTCACAATGTGCAGGATATCTTCGGGTTTCATCTGGGTTGACCAGGTCCAGAAATTATGTTTCAGGGCTAAGTCCATCATCTCGTCATTTTCAGGTGACATATGTTATTTCTCTCCGCAACAAGTAACTTTTGTGAGACAATGCTATCATGAATTTTGGCTAAATAGCATATAATCTTTTCATTACGACAAAGAAAGAGGAAAACATAAGATGCATATTGAAAAAGCAATTGAATACTTTCAAACTCACCAGGAGACTATGACCCAGACATACCTTGACCTGGTCAAAATCCCATCAGTCTCAACAGCAACAGAACATAAAGCAGATATTCTAAGAGCAGGAGAGTTCCTGAAAGATTATCTGCTGGGTATCGGCCTGGACCGGGTTGAATTATTCCCGACAAACATGCATCCCATCCTTTTCGCGGAGAAAAAATCAGCAAACCTAAACGCCAAAACACTTTTAGTATATGGTCACTACGATGTTCAACCTACAGATCCGTTGGATGAATGGAAAAGCGACCCCTTCCAGCCGGAAATCCGGGAAGATTATGTTTACGCCCGGGGAGCTTCGGATATGAAAGGTCAGGTTATGGCGAGTGTGCTTGCGCTTGAGAGCGTTCTAAAAACAAGCGACCTGCCAATCAACGTCAAATTCCTCATTGAAGGCGAAGAAGAAATCGGCTCCCCTTCTCTGGATGACTTTATCAAAACTCATAAAGATCTTCTGAGCTGCGACATGATTCTCAATCCTGATGCCGGCATGGTTGGTAAAGACCAGCCAACTCTGGTCTATGGATTACGCGGTTTGACCTATTTTGAAGTACGTGTTGATGGACCCAAAGCGGACCTGCACTCAGGGCTCTGGGGCGGTAATGTTGCCAATCCGGCCAACGTTTTATCAAGCATGATCTCAAAACTTCACAATTCTGATGGGTCTGTCGCCATCCCCGGGTTTTATGACCGCGTCCTTGACATCACTGAAGAAGAACGCGTACGCATCGCTTCCAATCAAACAAGCGAAGAAACGATGCTTGAAAACACAGGCGTGCCAATGCTATTTGGTGAAGAAGGATTTAGTGCTTTGGAGCGCCAGGGTGCTCGTCCTACCCTGGATGTAAACGGTTTTTATTCCGGCTTCATCGGTGAAGGCGCAAAAACCATCATACCCGCTTACGCCAAAGCCAAGATTTCTTGCCGCCTGGTTCCAGATCAGGACCCCATGGAGATTTTTGAGCTTGCTAAAAGTTACATTCTATCCATCACCCCGCCTACCGTGAGGATCAATATTTTCCTTCACAGTGGTGGTCCGGCTTACCTGGCTGATGACGCGCCCGGTGCTAAAAACCTTACTGAGGCCTTATCAGCTGTCTGGCAAAATTCGATCACCTACAAACGCGAAGGTGGAAGCATACCAGTAGCGACTGTTATGCAACGCGAACTTGGCGTCAAATCTCTGCTGACAGGATTTGGACTGCCGGATGACGCTATTCACTCCCCCAATGAACGAATGTACTTACCTAACTGGTACAAAGGTATTCAGGCTCTGATTCGATTCTACCTCAGCTTTGGAGAGACTTCTGATGCCAGCTGACAAAGCCCTTAAGCTCCCTTCCTATGGGGGCCAAGCCGTCATGGAAGGGGTCTTGATGCGAGGCAAACATAACGTTGCCATGGCAGTCCGGGCTTCATCGGGTGAAATCGTCACTCATCAGGAGCAGCTACCACCTCTTTACAGCTCCAATTGGATGAAAATTCCTTTCATCCGGGGCATGATCAGTTTATGGGATTCCCTGAATTTGGGAACCAGACTCCTGACCAAATCAGCCAACATTGCAACCGGGGAAGACGAGCCCCTGGAAGGGACAGCCTTGTTTTTTACCGTGCTCTTATCGCTCGCTCTTTCCATCGGCCTTTTCTTTGTTTTGCCAGCCTTCCTGGCAGGCTTGATCGAGCGTTATTTGGAAATTTCCTCCTGGT
>JAQVUC010000282.1 GCA_028699715.1 Anaerolineaceae bacterium
ATCCAGCCTGTTCGAGATACTCAAGCAAAGTTTCCAGCGCCCGCTCATATCCTGTTATAATAATTGATCACTCAACAAAAAATCAAAAATGTTGATATGAAAGCAGTGCTGAAGCATGAAAACAAAAAAATCTGTATTCCCCAGGCAAACCAGTGACTTGATTGGGGAAAGAGTCTATTCGGACCAGGAAAAGGCGAAAAGCAGCGTCAGAGCCGGGACAATTTCTATTGGATTGAAAGATAGTAAAGCTGAAACAGCAATAAAAGCAGGCCTTTGCATCAAGCCTGTCACAAATATTGCGTTGATATTAGTCAGGAAGAGGTGCTTACTATATCACAGGGCATAATCGCCACTGTCTGTTGCAGGACAGCGCCTGCCTGATTCTGTCTTGGTCATAAAGGGTAGCGTCTAAAACATGCAATAGCCAGCGAAAAAAGCCCTGTACCGTATGTCTTTTAATCTTGGGCTGAAACATCTCGCTGTGCTGCATCAGTTGATTCAGGCACTGAGCCAGGTTCATCAGCAAATGAAAACCGATCATAGCCTGCCAGTCATCGGAAAAATTATGTTCCATAGCGTATCCGCGATGTTTTTCTGTCAGAATATTATTCTCGATTTGCCACCGGTAGCGCGCCACATGTGTACAGAGTTCATAAACATTGTCTGCCGTTAGTCGCTGGCTGCTCAGCCAGGCATAGCGAACCTTTATCAGTTCGTCAGCCTGACCTGTTCTGGGATGTTCCTGTTTCCATTCCTCATAACAGAACACCACATGCAAGAGCATTTTGTGCCGCTCATATTGACCATAGCCATACTCCACATCATTGGCCCAGGTGTAGTACTGTGTGCGCTCGCCCCACTGTATCCGTTGCTGCTGGGTTGGTTCCAGCACCATCAGCGATTGGGCTTCCTGGTAAACAGCCGGCATGCTCCCTTCTTTGAGCGTAATCATGTACTGCCAGCAATTCCGTTGACAGGTACGTAAAACAGGCTCACAGGCGTAAAGACCGTCTACCACGATGGTGACAGGCAGTTTGGGAAAGTATTTCTTGATCCGTTCTGCTACGCGATAAAAGGCTCGTCGTTCGCAATCCTGCTTATCCATCTCGGATCCGTTTTTATTCTCCAGAAATTCTGTCATGAGAGGAAGTACCATGCCACCATCGAAAATCAACAGGCATTCGAGTACATAAACACTGTAAAGTGTCCTGTCATCTCCCACCTTGCGATGCTGACAGCGCTCATCCAATGCATAATCACGGACCAGTTTTTGTGTTCCATCGATTGCGATCAGATACCGTTTCCTGATCAGATAGTTGCGAAATTTCTTTCGTCTGATCAATTCCTGCAGCCATTTTATGCTTTGCTCTTCAATTTCCTGAGGTGTTATACGTTCCAGCAATCTGGCCAGGGTATCCGCATGTGGCATACTCTCCAGCTCAGGCAGGATCGTGCTGAGGTTCTCACCAAGAATCACGCCGCTCAGCTCACGGTTGGCCTGACGGCGTGACTGCATCTGAAAAGCAAACAGCAAAATCCCATACAGCAGCAAGGTTGTTATCTTGTGCGTGATCTTGTTTGGCTGGCGCGGATCCGGTATTTTGGCCAGGTTCTGCAACAAGGGGGGTAAAACCTGACGATACCACTGAGCCAATTCCTCCGCGGTTTGTTGTCTTTGCTCCAGAACCTGAGCAACATTGCTCGCTTCACACTTGCGGTTGCTTTGGGCAGGCCGCTTTTTTCGTGCAAAACTGGCAAAGACTGCCTTTCGCTGATTCATATCCAGGCCTCTCTCTGCAGGGGTGGCTTTTCGCCCAGCAAACAGGCTCGGTAATCTTTCTGCAATGGATACATAAAGATTGCTTTGCGGCTCAGCGCATAGGCTTTTTCACGATCCATCCGTCCTCGGCCCTGCGTTTCTCCCAGATAGATCCAGTTAGCCGCTTTGTAACAGGTTCCTCTGAAATGTTCAAGATCGACAAACGTCTCCAGCAGAACAGGTGCATAGCAGTACTTTTCCAGCCAGTCGGCCTGTATTTGCCGGCTGACCTGGCCAAGCACATGGCTGGCCAGATTATGGATCTGTATCCAGGGGAAAATCAGAAATCGGCTGTTATTGACGATAAGATGTAAGCGTGCCTTCCTGTCTGACAAACTCCAGCTCAACCATGTGTCTCGTGCTTCCAACGCCCAGGCTGAGGCTGAAAACTGCAGGCATCCGAAATATTCCTCGCCACTGCGGATGAAATAATAAAGGCTGGAGCCAAACGATAGCTTATCTCCCAGCATGTGGTATTGCTCAATATAGGCTCGCCACAGCGGCAGGTCTTTTCCTGATTGGGCTAACTGCAACCGGATTGGCTGGTAATCACGCACCTCTCCCGTGCGTTCAGGCCCTTCACGGACCTGATCCACTGGAATGTGCCGCTTGCGATGCCGACCTTTTTCCCGACTGGCCGGCAGTGTGACTAACCCTTCCGATTCCAGGATCCTCAAAAAGCTTTCGCAGGGGATCCTTTTAGGCAAACCTCTCGGTGTTGTCCATTCCAATAACTCACAGACTGTCGATGCCAGCTCTGATATCGACAGATTCTTGTATTGCCTGCATACACTGATGATCAGGTTTATATCCGCTTCGCTGAATGTGCGCCCTGAATACTCTCGTTCTGTTTCTGACATGCTTGTTCATTCCTTTCCAAGCATATCTTAACATGTGTCTTCGGATACGTCCAGCCCCCAGTTTGCGAAAAAATAAATTCTTCTCGTCTGATTTCCCTTGCCGTTACGTCTTTTCACGCAAGTGCTTCAGCACTGAAATGCCTGGTTCATTCGATCTTGAACAAACTATAACGGAAATACGGTCAGGAATGTTTCAAGCCATAAGTCTTATCTGTCATCATTCAATAAAAATTTATTGTTA
>JAQVUC010000283.1 GCA_028699715.1 Anaerolineaceae bacterium
GCTTGTCATACCAACAATGGGACTGCTTTGGTCCATTTGGGCGGCATTATTGAAAATATCATAAATGCCTTTGATGCCAACCACCCGGGCTTCTGCCGCAGAGATGGCCCCACGGATCAAATTGACCGGGATCATGACGGTTGTTTTTACTTGCAGCCAAAATGTCTTCATAGCTTGGGCAACCGATTGCCCAAAGGGCAGGGAAATGACCGGGTGTCCGATTCGAAAACCGATCGCGCCTTCATTTTCCGGCGGATTAGAGCGCGGTGTAACGGAAACACTTTGTTCCTGTCCATCTCTGATCAGGCTAAGTTCTACTTCTTCGTCCAGGTAATTACTGGTAGCGCTGACCATTTCGTCCAGGCTCGCGATTTCATATTCGCCCAGCCCGGTGACGATATCACCGGCTTGCAAACCAGCCATTTGAGCGGGAGAGTTTGGTGAGACCTCGACCACCATGACCTTGCTGGTGTCTTGTCCACCGGCGACAGAGAACATGATGATCAGCAGCAGAACGCCAAAGATGAAGTTCATGGTCGCGCCAGCTACCAAAACTAAAAAACGCTTCCACTTGGGAGCTGCCAGCAAACCACCGGGTTCATCAGCATCCACTTCGCCTTTGGGTCGCACAAATCCGCCAAAGGGGATCCAGTTCAAGGTAAAATCTGTTCCTCTCCAGGTGAAAAGTTTAGCGAGGCGGGGGGGATAACCAAAACCAAATTCCTCAACTTCGATACCAACAAACTTGGCGACCAAAAAATGACCCAGTTCGTGGATGAAGACTAAGAATCCGAAAAAGAAAACAAATTGCAAAATTGTCCAAATATTTGTCATAGGTACTCCTGTCTCGCTATTATACCCAAATTGGCTCTTCTAATTTTTGCGATGAGAAGGTTTTTGAAAAGGGAGCAGCTTATTTTTATTCATAAATTTTGATTGAATTTTCAAGAAAATAACGAAGACCAAGGGACTCCTGGCTGGTTGAAAAAGGATAAAATTTTCTGCTCCGGTGAAGTTAATTCCAGCGGGTATAATTTGGCCTATGCCTGAAATTATCGCATTAGATATAGAAACAACTGGTCTCGACTCGCAAAATGACTCCATAATTGAGATAGGGGCGGTTAAATTCAATGAAAACCGGGTTATCGCTGAGTTTTCCAAACTAATCAATCCCCGCAAACCAATCAATAGTTTCATCACAAATTTGACCGGGATTTCAAACAGTATGGTCATGAACGCACCCTTTATCGCAGACGTGCTGCCAGAGATCCAGGACTTTGTTGGTGACTCGATCATTCTGGGTCAGAACATAGATTTTGACTTGAGTTTCTTCAAGAAGTTTGGGGCCTTCAGAGAAAATCTCACCATCGATACCTATGAACTTGCCTCAGTCCTGATGCCATCAGCATCCCGCTATAACCTGGGTTCGCTCTCCCTGCAGCTGAATGTGGTGCTGACAAACGCTCATCGCGCTCTGGATGACGCCAAGGCTACCATGCAGGTTTACCAACAGCTGATCAAGAAAATTGAGGAGTTGCCAATCGATTTGGTGGCAGAAATCCTCAGGCTGAGCAAAGGAATAAACTGGCAGGGAGAATTACCCTTCCGCTGGAGCTTGAAGTCGCTTGGTGCCAGGGGCATCCAACCCAAGAGAATTCTTGACGATGGTGAAGAGCTGTTCTTCAACCTGGAGAAGGCTCCCCGAAGCAAAGGATTGCAGCCTAACCCACATTTCGAAACGCTTGATTGCGAAGAAATTGCCAGTGTGTTGGAACCAGGCGGCATTTTTTCAAACTATTCACCTGGCTTTGAACACCGCTCACAGCAAGTTGAAATGCTCCGTTCGGTCTGTCAGGCTTTCAACCGGGGAGACCACCTCATGGTTGAGGCAGGCACAGGCACAGGCAAATCTTTGGCTTACCTGATCCCGGCCGCTTTTTGGGCCATGCAAAATGGGGAACGGGTGGTTGTTTCCACCAATACCATTGCTCTGCAAGACCAACTGATTGAAAAAGATATCCCGGATTTGATCCAGGCGCTTGGTATCGATTTGAAAGCGGCTGTGCTCAAAGGTCGCGGCAACTACCTCTGCCCAAGGCGGCTAAAATTGATGCGGCGCCGGGGTCCTGAAAACGCGGATGAACTGCGCGTTTTGGCAAAAGTTTTGGTGTGGCTGCAGAGTAGCCAGAGTGGAGACCGCCGGGAGATCAATCTGAACGGTATGGCGGAGCGAATCATCTGGTCGCGCCTGTCAGCAGAAGATGACAGCTGTTCCTTGGAAACCTGCCTCAAGCGCATGGGCGGCACCTGCCCCTTCTACAAAGCCCGCATGGCGGCTGAAAGCGCCCACATTTTGGTAGTCAATCACGCCCTGCTTTTGGCTGATGCGGCCACAGTCAACCAGGTTTTGCCTGCCTATAACTACCTGATTGTAGATGAAGCTCACCACCTTGAGTCGGCCACAACTGACGCGATGAGCTTCAGCCTGAGGGCGGTGGATGTGAACCGCACTGTGCGGGAATTGGGCAGCTCCGAACAAGGCGTTCTGGGCCGTCTGGTCAGCATTGCCGCTCCCGCCCTGATGCCGGGGGACCTGGCCTCGCTTTTACAAGCGGTAAAATCGGCGGCTGAACGCGCTTTTCGTTTTGATACCGGCATGACAAGTTACTTCAAGGCGCTGGATTTTCTGCTGGAAGAGCTGCGTGAAGGGAAACCCCTGGGGACCTATCCCCAAAAAACTCGCATTTTACCTTCCACCAGGATGATCCCAGCCTGGCTTGACGTGGAAATTACCTGGGAGCAAGCCAAGAGTGATTTGGACGAACTGTTGAAAATCCTCAAAAGCGTTCGCGGCTCAATTCAGGGACTTGACGGTATCGCGCCAGAAGACGCGGAAGATGTTTTGGGATCACTGGCC
>JAQVUC010000013.1 GCA_028699715.1 Anaerolineaceae bacterium
AGCATTGAGTGCCGGGTAGTCTCTTCGAATTTTGATCAACTCCTTGTAACAATTTAGCAAGGAAGCTGACGAGCTTGATTGATTCTCAACATTCCTTACTTTGTAATCTTTATGGATGTGCAGCCAGGGTTCTCCGGTGGTGAAACCGGAATTGGGTTTTGAATTCCACTGCATTGGAGCCCGGCAACCATCGCGCCCTTTGTTAAATGGCCAATAGTATTTTCCGATTGGATCCTGGATTTGTGAACGAGTCAGGGAGATATCGCGCATGCCAATCTCTTCGCCATAATAGAGGTAGGGGGTCCCTCTCACTGTCAGGTGCATGGCTGCCAGAAGTTTTAGGATGGTGTCGCTCTCGCCTGCAGCAAATCGCGTTGAACTACGGCTGGTGTCGTGGTTGTTGAAAAAGTAGTTTGGCCAGGCTTCTTCGCCATGCAGCGCGTCCCAAAATTGAATCGCTTTGCCAAAAGCTTTGGCGCTTAAGGGGCTATTGGTATAAGCATAATCAAAGCCGGCATGTAAACGATCTGACCCGATGTAGGTGCGAGCCTGAGCGGAATCTGCCAAAAAAGTCTCTCCTACAACATATTTGTCAGGGTAGCTGTCCATGATTTTGCGGATGTCTTGCACAACTTCGATCATCTCTGGTTGAGAGGTGTCGTAAATATGATCATGGGCATCAAATTTCCTGATATTAAAGCCTTTGCGTATGGGGTTATCCCGGAAAAGTTCATCTTTGTAGTAATTATTGAAAACATCCAGCCGAAAACCGTCAACGCCCTTGTCCAACCAATATCGGAAGATATCCAACATCATGGAGCGCACTTCGGGATTGCGCCAATTCAGGTCGGGTTGATGCTTATTGAACATGTGATAGTAGTACTTGCCCAAATTCTCATCAAATTCCCAGGCACTGCCTCCAAAAACCGAGAGCCAATTATTGGGTTTTCGTCCACCTGGCAGAGGATCTTTCCAGATATACCAGTTGTGGTAAGGGCTGTTGATCGACTTGCGTGATTCCTGGAACCAGCGGTGTTGGTCGGAAGTGTGGTTGAGCACCAGGTCCATAATGATGTGCAGATCGCGTTTGTGAGCTTCCTTGACAAGACGGTCAAAGTCCTGAAGGTTCCCATGTTTTGGGTCGATCGTATGATAATCAGCCACATCATAGCCGAAATCATGATCGGGCGATGGATAGATGGGGGAGAGCCAAATGCCGTCAACTCCCAGCTCTTTTAAATAATCCAAATGTTGGACGATGCCGTTCAAATCCCCGATGCCGTTCCCGGTTGTATCCTGAAAGGAACGCGGATAGATTTGGTAGATAATTCCATTCTTCCACCATAGTTTATTTTCTGTCATCGTGACCTCCAACGAAGAGATGTGGGTAAGCTGTTTTGGTTAGTTCTCTTATTTTACTTCATTGAGAAAGAACAACAAGCGCTTAAGGCATTCTACTTATTAATTGCGTCATTTTGCTTGCTCACTTGAACTTGCATTTGCTTTTTTATTATGGTAATATTTACTCGTTAGTCAGTTCAATACTTTTCAACCTGAAAAGTGGACAGAGGTCCACTTTTTTGCTTAGAACTGGGAATGCGTTTTAGTTGGAGAAAGAAAAAAAGCGATGAAAAGCGAATTTACATTAGCCTTTAATGAAGTCCTGGAAGAAAAAGGCTTGCCAAGGGATGTCATCCTGGCAGCTCTTGAGTCTGCAATGGTTTCCGCCTATCGGAAGGCTGTTGGAGCCTCTACCGCCCAAGACGTTCAGGTAAAGCTTGATTTTGAAAATGGTCAGGTGAGTGTATTTGCGGAGAAAGAAGTCTCCGAAACCATCACAGATGAGCGAACCGAAGTCTTATTAGAAGAAGCCCTCAAGGTTGATCCGGAATGTCAGATCGGCGATCTTGTGTTGGTTGAATCTACACCAAAAGATTTTGGTCGTATTGCCGCGCAAACCGCCAGGCAAGCCATCCAACAACGTATTCGCGATGCAGAAAGACACCGCCAGTTCGAGCATTTCAGCAAGCAAGTTGGCGAGATCACCAACGGTATCGTCCAGGCAGTTAACTCCCGCCAGGCAACCATTGGTCTCGATTTGAAGGCAGAAGGCACTTTGCTGCGCAAGGAAATGATTCCAAATGAACGTTTCCGCATTCATGACCGGGTCCGGGCTTACATCGTTGAAGTAACTGACTCACCCAAGGGCTTACAGATCATCCTGTCACGTGGACATCGCAACTTCCTGCGGCGATTATTGGAAAACGAAGTGCCTGAAATTTATCACGGCATTGTTGAAATCCGATCCATTGCCAGGGAGCCAGGTCAACGAGCCAAGGTGGCGGTTTCCGCCACGCAGCAGGGAATTGACCCTGTCGGCGCTTGTGTTGGCCAACGGGGTGTGCGCATTCAGGCGATCGTGCGTGAATTGCACGATGAGAAAATTGATGTGATCGAATGGAATGCTGACGCTGCTGTATATATCAGCAAGGCAATCAGCCCGGCACGGGTTTCCGGTGTCTACCTGAACCCTTCGCTTTACGAACACAAGACAGCCACTGTTGTTGTGCCGGAAGACCAACTTAGTCTCGCCATTGGGCGCGAGGGTCAAAATGCCCGCCTGGCAGCTAAACTGACCGGATGGCGCATTGACATCATGAGTGTCTCTGAAGCTGCAGCCAAGGCTTTAGTCAAACTTCGCAAGGATCCGACTTTGGCTGAATTGGCAAAAGCAGAAGCCGCGACAATGACCCGTGTGGAAGAGCTGCTGCAAATGAAATCTGAAGGGCGCGTGCTCAGTATGGATGACAGCGCGCTGATTGGCCGCTTTGTGGACCGCGTTGAAAGACGTGGTGAAGCTGATCGAAAAGAAGAATTGGATGCTCACATGGCTGAGCTCAAGGCAGTTCGTGATGGCATCGATCCACGGGCTTATGAGACCAGCATCTATGATGTTGAGCAGATCAAGGAACACATCCAGATCATCCTCCAGGAAAATGGCGTGGAAACCTTTGGAGATTTGTTCTTTACAGTTCGCACCGATCCTGAAAGCCTGTTGGCCTTCAACGGAATTGGACCAAAGAACTTTGAGGAACTGATTGACCTCGTAAATACTTACGAATTCCCAGCTGTTGAGGTTGAAGAAGTACCAGAAGCTGTCGCGACGGTTGAAGAAGCGGCGGAAGAGGTTGCTGTTCCGGAAGAGACAGCTGAAGTTGTTGAACAAGTCGAGGTCGAAGAAGCCGAAGGAACTCTTGAAGAAGAGGAAGAAGAGCAAATTTCTGCTGAAGAAGCAGAAACTTCCGAAGGAAAAGATAAAGAAGAGGAAGCTTCAGAAGAGAAGAGCTTTGAAGAACTCTTCCGTTTAGACACGATCAAAAGAGAAAAAACGACTCCGGAAGAAGATGAAGAATATCAGCGCATGATGGCGGATAAAAAGAAAAAAGGCAAAAAACGTCGCGGCTTTACTGTTGAGTATGATCCTGAACAGGATACCGATGTGGTTCGTTACAAACACCGCAAAGCCGAAGATGATTGGGAAGACTGGTAAGATTCAGGTACAGTCAAGATTGAGATTAAGCGCTTTTTTAGAGAAAGCATAGAAGAAGGTGGCAGCAAAAAACAAATTAAAACCCAAACACATTCCTCAACGCACCTGTGTGGGGTGTCGCGAGGTCCTTCCCAAGCGGAATTTGATCCGACTGGTGAGGACAACGGAAGGTGTAAAGATTGACCTGAGCGGCAAGCTGCCGGGTCGTGGTGCTTATTTGCACGACCAAAAGAGCTGCTGGGTTAAAGGGTTAAAAGGATCTTTAGCAAAGGCTTTACGGACTACGGTTTCGGAGCAGGATTTGGCCACACTGCATGCTTATATGGAAGGTTTGCCAGAGGATACGCGAGAAAGCGAGACCTCCCAGGATTCAGATCTCCCTGATAAGGACAGCGTGATGGCTTAATTGTCAGCCTGACAACTTGCTTTTAGATACCGTTGCCGCCAGGCAAGGGGGTTGCTGTAATAGAATACGGAGGTATCTATGGGCAAAAAAGAAAATACAATCATTCAACTACCATACAGCATTACCGTGCGGGAACTGGCAGGTTTGCTGGATAACAGTGCGGTTCAGGTCATCAAAATTTTGATGTCCAATGGCGTCATGGCCAGCATCAATCAGACAATTGACTTTGATACAGCTGCAGTTGTGGCGACAGAATTGGGTTTTGAACCCCAATTGGAGCAGGAAGAAGTCAAAGAAGAAGAAACCGGCGAAATGCCGCTTTGGCGCCGTGTAATTCTGGAAGAGGATCCAGACAAGCTTACAGCCCGCCCTCCAGTTATTACCATTCTGGGACATGTTGACCACGGAAAGACGACTTTGTTGGATGCCATCCGCAACACAGACGTGGCAGGTGGGGAAGTTGGCGGCATTACGCAGCACATCGGTGCCTACCAAATCACTCATAAAGATCGACTGGTCACCTTCCTGGACACTCCGGGTCATGCCGCTTTCTCATCCATGCGCGCTCGAGGCGCTCAAGGGGCTGACATCGTCGTGCTGGTAGTTGCGGCGGATGATGGCGTTCAGCCTCAAACCCGTGAAGCCGCAAACCATGCCAAAGCTGCCCAGGTGCCGATCATCGTCGCTCTGAACAAAATTGACAAGACTGATGCCAATCTGGACCGGGTAAAACGACAGTTATCTGAAATTGGATTGCAACCAGATGAATGGGAAGGTGACACTTTTGTCATGCCTGTTTCAGCCAAGGGTCGCATCGGTTTGGAAGATTTGTTGGAAACCATCCTTTTGGTGGCGGACAATGTCACCATCAAGGCAAACCCCAAAGGTCAGTGTATTGGTACAGTGGTGGAAGCCCGGCTTGATAAAGCCCGCGGTCCATTGGCAACCTTGTTGGTGCAAAACGGCACACTCAAGGTGGGCGATGTGGTGGTGGCTGGTGAAGGCACTGGCAAAATCAAAGCCATGTTTGATCAGCGCAATAAACGTGTTTCAAAAGCAGCTCCTTCCACACCAGTTGTGGTCATGGGCTTGAGCGTTTTACCCGAAGCCGGAGACCTGTTCCAGGTTGTTGAAAACGAAAAAGAAGGGCGTTCGATCGTCTCAAACCGCAAAGCGGAACGTGAGGCAAAACGCAGTGTAAAACGCGCCACGCTGGAAGAACTGTTCAGTCGCTTTAAATCTGGACAAGCTAAAGAATTGCGCCTGATCCTGAAGGCTGACGTCCAGGGTTCACTTGAACCAATCACAAATGAGATGGAAAAGATCAGCAAACAGCAAAAAGACCTGTCCATCAAAGTTTTGCATGCTGAAACTGGCAACATCACCGAAAGTGACATCATGCTGGCGGCAGCCTCAGACGCGGTTGTAATGGGCTTTGATGTTGATGCGGATCAGGCTGTGCGAAGATTGGCAGACACCGAAGGTGTTTCAGTTCGTCTTTACAACATTATTTACCGCCTGGTGGAAGATGTTGAAAAGGCTCTGAACGGTTTGCTCGAACCTGAATTAGTGGAACGTGTGATAGGCAAGGCCGCCGTATTGGCAACCTTCAAAGTTTCCAAGGGTGGTACAGCAGCAGGCTGCCGTATTCTGACTGGTGAATTTCGTAGGAATGCTTCTGTTAGAATCCTGCGTGATGGAGAAGAAATTGCCAAGACAGAAGTGTCTTCTCTGAGACGCGAAAAGGAAGACGTGCGTGAGGTTCGCGAAGGTATGGAATGCGGGATCACGTTGAAGAACTACGAAGAATTCGAAGTTGGTGATGTATTTGAATGTTTTGTGGTAGAGAAATTTGGGGGCTGATAGCACCCAGGTACAGGAGGAGATATGCCTTCGAAGTTAAGGATGAAAAGAATCAATGACAGAATGAAAGAAATTCTGTCAATGGTATTGTTAGCAAAAATTGAAGACCCTCGCTTGCTGGGTGTTTCCGTGACCGATGTCAAGGTCGACAGGGAACTCGATTATGCCAATATCTACGTCTCAGCGCTTGAGGGTCAGGAGCGGTCTCAGGAAGTCATTGAGGCGCTGAACCACGCCAGAAAATTCCTGCGCTATGAGATTTCCCAGGAAATAGACCTACGCGTCACCCCAAAATTACGCTTCTTCTGGGATCCTACGCCTGAAAAAGCGGCCAGGATCGATTTGTTATTGGCTGAATGGCAGAACGAAGAACATCCGGTTTTCGATGACGATGCAGAGGAAGACCTGGGCGACTATGGAGATGAGGTCGAAGAAGACGATTTTTATGACGAGGATGAAGAAGAAGTATGAGTGAAGTGTTTGACGTCGATAATTTGATCAAAGAACAATTGAGCCAGGCCAGGCGGGTTGTGCTTGTTTCACACATCCGACCGGATGGCGATGCTGTTGGAAGCATGTTAGCTTTTGGAACCGCGCTCAAAGAAGCCGGCAAAGATGTGCAATGCGTGCTTGAAGATGGGGTCGCAGAACGATATCATTCCCTGCCTGGTGCCACTGATGTGTCCAATAAGATTTCACTTGATTTCGACTATTTAATTGTTGTCGATTGCGCCGATGCTCCCCGGGTGGGTAGTGTCCTCAAGGATGTTTCGGCTCCGGATTTGGTAGTGGATCATCACAAAACACACATTAACTTTGGCAAAATCGATTATGTGGAACCCGAAGCAGAGGCTACGGCGCTTATGCTGGCTGAGACATTGCCAAAATGGGGTTTGAAAGTGAGCCCCGGTGTGGCAGCCGCTTTGCTAACCGGTTTGTTGGCTGACACCTTGGGTTTTAGGACAAACAACACCACACCAAAAGCTTTAAGAATAGCCGCAGATTTGATGGAAAGCGGTGCTGATTTGGTCAATGTTTACCACAACACGCTTTCAATGCGCAGCCTGGCTGAAATTCGTTACTGGGGCCAGGGTTTAACAAAATTGGAGTTCAACGATGGTCTCTTATCCTCCACGCTCACGCTTGAGGATAGAGAAATTGCTGGTTATCCTGAAAATGACGATGCAGATTTGATCAATATGTTGACTGTCGTACCCGAGGCTCTGATTTCGGTCTTGTTTATTGAGCAAGAAAACGATAGTATTAAGGTAAGCTGGCGTTCCGTTAAAGGAATTGATGTTTCAAACATCGCCACTATGTTCGGCGGGGGAGGGCATGAATCCGCTGCTGGTGCTGATATACCAGGCAGCCTGGATCAGGTCAAAAATCGAGTTTTGGAAGTTACTCAGAACATTTTAAAAGGGGAATGAATAGAGGAAAAATGAACGAACGAGATGAACTCAAACGAAAATTTGTAAACAAAGTTTCCGGTGTTTTGGTTGTGGATAAACCAATCGGAATGACCTCCCATGATGTTGTTCAATTCATTCGCAGAGGTACCCACATTAACCGGGCAGGACATACCGGAACACTTGACCCGAGGGCTTCTGGTGTTTTGGTGGTGCTTGTTGGACCTGCAGTACGCTTAAGCGAGTTCGTGGCTGCCTCTGAAAAGCGATATCAGGCTGTAATCAAATTTGGTATGACAACCACCACTTACGATTTGGAAGGCGAAGTCACCGCTGTCAGACCGGTTGATATCAGTTTTGAAGAACTGGAAGAAGCACTCAAAGGTTTTGTTGGTGAGAGCGAGCAGGTACCCCCGGTCTTTTCCGCCTTGAAGATCAACGGCAAAAAGGCTTACGAATTGGCCCGTGAGGGCAAAGAAGTTGAGATGGAACCTCGTACGATCGTTGTGCACGACCTTGAGCTTTTGGATTGGGACCCACCCGAAGCGGTGGTCGATATCCATTGTTCTTCTGGCACATACGTGCGCTCTTTGGCTTCAGATCTGGGCGAAAAACTTGGCTCCGGAGCAACTTTGATTGGGTTGCGACGCACCAAGAACGGGCAGTTTGGATTGCGCGACGCAGTTTCACTCCGCCGCCTGGAAGAAGCTTTTCAAAATAACGATTGGTACAAATTTTTGATTCCAGCTGCAGAGGTCCTGGGAGATTGGTATACAATCAAACTTAGTTTCGAGCAAGTTGACGAGGTAGTCCATGGTCACCGCATCCCTGGCGAAGAAGGGTTGGAAGATAAAATGCTGGCCCGGGCCATCAGTGCGGATGGAGAACTGATCGCCTTGATGGAATATGATGCTGAAAAATCAGAATGGCAACCCCGCAAGGTTTTTGGCAACTAAAAAGATTTGCATACGTGAACCCCGCCTGACAATGCTCAGACGGGGTATTTTTAAGACAGGAAAAGACTTGTGACTAAAGAATATCAGGACTGGCCAGATCATACGCTTGAGCCTGCGTGGGCAACTATCGGTAATTTTGACGGTGTGCATTTGGGCCATCAGGCATTGATCAACAGAGTAATCAACCGGGCTAAAAATGATGGTGTTCAGTCTTTGGTCGTGACTTTTTGGCCTCATCCGCGTGTATTTTTCACAAAAACTGTTGAGGGTTACTACCTTAATAATCAAAAAGAAAAGCGCGATTTGCTCGCCGCCAGCGGGGTAGACACGGTTTTGTGCCTGCCCTTTGACCAGAGTTTGGCAGATATGAACACCAAAGAATTTATAGCAAAGCTGAACTCCATTGTGCCGCTAAAAGGGCTGATCGTAGGTGAAAGTTTTGCTCTGGGCAAAGATCGTTCGGGAACAGGGGAAGTGCTGCAGAAAGTTTGTGATGATTTTGGGATTGAGTGCGTTCATATATCTCCTGAATTGTTTGACGGCCAGGTGATTTCATCCCAACGTATCCGTCAGGCTCTTGACAGCGGTAATGTTAAGTTGGTAGCCAGCCTGCTTGGGCGAAGCTTCACGCTTTCCGGTTATGTCGCGCCAGGACGGCAGGAAGGCACCAAGCTTGGTTTCCCAACCGCCAATTTATATTTTGACAGCCACCGTAAATTACCGCGTTTTGGCGTTTATGCCTGCCTGGTGGATTTGGATGGCAAGTTTTACAAGGGAGTAACCAATGTTGGCATCAGACCAACTTTTGATGACGGCCTTTCACCCAGCATTGAGACTCTTCTGTTGGATTTTGATGATAATATCTATTACAAATTGATCCACGTTCACTTCATCGAAAATATCCGTGATGAAGTCAAATTCAAGTCAATTGCTGATCTGGTTGAACAGATCAACATCGATAAAACGAATGCCCGGAGGATATTGACAGATGGAACATAAACGCAGAATTTACCGATTAAGTGCTCGCAGCCTTGGTGCGGAAACAATCGCAGTCACTTTCGCCAAAACCTCAAGATCCCCCGAAGCTTTTGACAAGATCGCGGCTGAGCTTGACGACGAGAAAAGCACCGAGTTTAGTGAAAAATGGATTGTAGGTTACGGTCACAGCAGTGTGGCCGAACATGCCGTGCTGCATCTGGCAATTGAAAACGTCTCCCGGTTGGCGATCGAGACGATAGAAGGCAACCGTTTGGCTTCTTATACTGAAAAATCAACCCGCTATCAGCAGTGGGACCCAACCGCTTTTGTGATCCCTCCGGAAATTCAATATAGCCCCTTCGCAAAAAGCTACCAGGAAAGCATCAGCAGGCTTTTTGAGACCTACGCGGAAATCCTGGAAGGTCTGATGCCTTGGGGGCAGGCTCAAACGGAACGAAAAGAAAATGAGTCCGAAAGAGCCTGGTTGAATCGTTCCCGACTGAAAGCGGTGGATGTGGCTCGTTTTGTTTTGCCGGCGGCGTCAATGGCAAATGTAGGTTTGACCATTAATGCGCGCGCTTTGGAATACGCTATTCGCAAAATGCTCTCCTCAGAGTTAATGGAAGTGCGCTTGATCGGTGAAGAAATGAAGCGGGTGGCAACACAAGAGCTGCCCACCCTGGTCAAATACGCTGATCCAATCGGCTATTTGCCCGAGGTCAGCCGTTATTCACATGAACTGGCGGAAGAAATCCCCTTTAGCCAGGAACAACCCTTTCAACTGGTGTCAATTGACCCGGATGGTGAGAATAAGATCTTGGCAGCCGTGCTATACCGTTATGGTAGTGGAAGTTACCAATCCTGTCTGGCAAAAGTCAAGGCGATGGGTTTGCCAGCCAGGCAAGAATTGGTCGATAAACTCTTTGAAAATGTGGGTAAATTCGACATCCCCTTGCGTGAATTAGAGTATGCCACTGCCACTTTTGATCTGGTTATGGATCAGGGCGCATATTTTGAATTCAAACGTCACCGGATGATGACCCAAACCGTGCAGGTTTTCAACATTCAACATGGCTATGCAATTCCATTGGCGATCACCGAAGCCGGGTTGGAACCAGTTTACAGGGCAAGCATGGATGAAATGGCGGCTCTTTATGGGCAGTTCGCTGAGTGGAATCCCCAGGTTGCGGCTTATGTTTTACCGAACGCTTTCAACCGCCGGGTGTTATGTGAATCAAATTTGCGCTCGCTTTTCCATTTCATCAAATTACGCAGCGCGAGCAACGCGCATTTCTCCATTCGCAGGGTCGCATTCAGCTTGTTGGAACTGCTGCGTCCGCATTACCCACTTTTTTCTCAAAAAATCCTGTGTTCCTCTGAGTTGAGCAGTCAGATGATTGAATCAGACTTCTTTTCGACTGTCGCACAAGAGGTGGCATCAAAATAAGCAAGAGATTTTTTGGAAAGAGTATAATGACCAAAACCGAATTATCAATTGAGAGGTAAACATGAAAAAAAGATCGATCCTGGTTATTAGTCTAATCCTCATCGCAAGCGTAATTTTAAGCGCTTGTGGGAGCACTGAACCGACTGATGAAAATGTGACAATCAATATGCCGATCGTTGATGTGGGCAGCAAGGAAACGGAAGAATCTCCCACCCCTCAAACTGAACCCGCCGAGGTGG
Source organism: Anaerolineaceae bacterium (assembly GCA_028699715.1). GTDB lineage: Bacteria > Chloroflexota > Anaerolineae > Anaerolineales > Anaerolineaceae > Mesolinea. The sequence continues at coordinate 10,849 of JAQVUC010000013.1, forward strand.
TGGATACCTACCCGATCAATGAAGCCCCTGCGGTTCCGGATGATAGCCCGATGAATACGTATCCTATCGATTCAAGCGCTCTTGACTATGATGAACAAATGGAGGCATATGTACTGGAGCTTTTGGATGGTAAACATGAACTGCAATTCTTGTTTGACCAGGATCTAAGCGCGGAGCAATGGCGTGAAATTCTCATGAACAGCAATCACAATCACATCGTTCTTTCAGAGGGTGAACTGACTGCTGTAATCGAGTGGTTGATTTCTAAGTAATTTCTCACCTCAAACCCAGAAGACATCCTCAGTGTGAAGGGTGTCTTTTTTTATTAAGAGACAATACTTTAAAACTGAATTTTCAACGCTATCCTCCTATTCTGTCATAAGAAAGGGTTAATCAAGGCAAAAAAGGAAATATCCTACTCAAGAACATCGAATGTTTTTCTATTCAGTTTATTTGAGAGTTTCCACGGCATTATTTTATTGCATGCGTTGAACGATGGCTACATTCAAACATATTTTGTATTCAAGTTTTTCTTGCCTAATTCCGATTGGCCATTTCGATTGTGATAATTTTCATTAAAGTACGTAAGCATAGTACAATAAAACTGTTTCTTCGACTTGCGGTACCTAAATTACATAAACAAGGTACTGTGAGCGGTAGCAGGTGGAAAATCCCAGTTACCATCTGTTCGAGGGTGTTGCCGGAAACAGCAGCGCCTCCCATTTTGGAAAGGAGAAGGAAGTGAAGCACGTATTTAAGAGTTTCTTTTTTGTTTTATTATTGGGGGTAATGATCAGTCTAACTGGTTGCGCGACACCAATTGTTGAAGCCCCACCAGAGACAGTCGTTGATGTACCAGCTGAGCAGCCAAGTGAAAGTGAAGCCGAACCAGAGATTCCGGTT
>JAQVUC010000284.1 GCA_028699715.1 Anaerolineaceae bacterium
ACCTTTTGTCACTTATGCAGCGGAAAAACGGGAGGCCATATCCCGGCAACATCTGGCGCTGCTGCATAACCTGCTCGGTCCTGAACGGGTTTTCCTGGACTGAAAAGGCCGATGCACAAAACCGTACTGGAGGATGATTTTTTGCTGAAAAAAATATTTAGACGGCTATACTCATTTTGGGGCGATTTGTCAAAAGCTGTTCAAGAGGACGATATCATTCCCTATGCCCACCAGCTGACACTCAGTCTGATTCTCGCTTTTTTCCCTTTTGTCATGTTCCTTTTCACTCTGGTTGGTTATTTCAAGATTGACTCCTCCCTACTACTCGATCCACTAAAGCTAACGCTCCCTGAGTCTGTGTACGCCTTTTTGGCTGGTATCATCTCGGAAGTCATTGACCACCCGCATGGTGGGTTGCTGTCTTTGTCCATCATCCTGGCGATATACACAGCCTCAGGCGGTATCCGCACCTTCATGAAAAGCAGCAATCGGATCACTGGTTTTCAGGAACAGCGTCCGATCCTTCTGCGCTATGTTCTCTCGATCGTCTGGGTTATACTCCTGGCTGTAACTCTGGTTCTGGCCCTCCTTGCTGTCGTCTTCGGCAGACAGCTCATCCAGGTCCTGGAGAAGTCATGGCCGAATATGAGCCTGATACCGGTGCTTAATCCGCTGCGGCTGATCCTTCCCTTTTCATTTATGGCCATCATGCTGACTTTATTCTTCATGTTCGGACCGTCACTGCGGGTCCCTTTCCGTTATGCTCTGCCTGGTGCCTTGTTCACAACCATTGTCTGGATTGTTTTAACGTTGGCTTTCCAGATCTATGTTGATCAGTTTGCCAATTATTCACGTTTTTATGGTACACTGGGCGCACTGATTGCTCTGCTGGCGTGGTTGCAGCTTTTGTCAACCGTCCTTCTTCTTGGGCTTGAAATGAACGCTGTGCTGATGAAGCGGCATGGCATTGACCTGACCGACCGTTAATCTTTTTGCACAACCCATGCCGTAATCTTTCTTATAACAATGCACAAATCAGCCAGTAGGCAAATGATCGGGAGTGCGCTGCGCGACAGCCGTAACACCTATGAAAGGGAGCTTGCCGGGTCAGAAGAAAACCTGGGCGATTTCTTTTCGCATAAAAGCAAGGCATTCAGGGATTTCCGATTCATTTTGGATGCCATGAAGCAGCATGCCCCCTGAATAACCGCTGAGGCGCAGCTGTTCCAGAAAATAATTGTAATCGATAATTCCTTTGCCTGGCGTGGTGAAACGGAGTGATTCGCCTTCTGTCAGGTCTTTGCCATGAGCCAGAATGACAGCAGAACCCAGAAGGTCAAAAGCCTTACCGATAACAGATCGCACCAGCTCCGGCCGTGCTGAGCCTTTTTGAAACAGGTTGGCGCAATCCATAACGATTTTAAGCCTTGGTGAGCTCACTTCGTCGAGCAGGCGGCGGGCACGTTCCGCACTGGAGACAACATTGGACGCTTCTGTTTCCACACCCAGATATAAGTCGTTTTTATCAGCACACAGCAAAAGGTCTTCCATGACAGCGATCATGTTGCGCCACGACAGTTCGGTTTCATTATCCGGGTGCCAGCGCCACATATCCTCAGTATCATTGGTGCCAGAACAGAGCGTCAGCACAGGGCAGTCCAGCAGCTGTGCCACATAAGCCAGCAGAGGGAAACGGGCAATGCCTTTGCTGCGCTCAGCCAGATCCGGATGAATCATGTTAAAGGTGGCGTTGATGGCAACAAGCTCCAGCTGGTTTACCTTTAGGGAACGTCGAATTCTGCTCAGCAGACTTTTACTGACAGACTCCGGCATTTCATCTTCACCGATTGAGGAAAAACTGAACTGAACCTGTGTAAAACCATAGGCGGCAATTCTGGAAAAAAGCTGTTCCACCGGCTGTGCGGCAAAATCTGTCGTACATACACCAATTTGCACAAGATCCCTCCTTTGGGGACGCACGGTTCACCGTTAACTGATTTCAGATCAGCTTAATCTGCCATACCAATGACCTGATCGACCGGCTGAACAAAAATAATTCCATTGCCCGGTTCATTGATCTTCAGGTCATCGCTGACTGCTGTGACAATGGTCCCCGCGTTTTCTGTCTTAGCGAGTATTAGAACCATTTCTTTCTCCGGTTCTATATCCATGCCGAAAAGGCGGCTCGTCTCATGAATGCCCGAACCACGAGCATTGATGATGGTCCCTCCTTTGGCACCAACGCGTATCGCCGCGTCAATAACCATTTCTGCTTTGCCCTTGTCAACGATAACGGTGATCGCCTGGTACATGGCTTGTTTCACTCCTTTACGTAATTCGTCCAGATCACAAGTGTAGTGCCTGGCACCAGCCACAAAACAGATGTCTGAAATGTAGGCAATCCCATGACCGGGCCTTGTCAGATGCATCGTCTGATCCAAAGTGTCCAGCGTACGCTGAATCACTTCCTGCTCAGCGGCCATCATTACGATTTCTCTACGGACATCGGTCAAACTTAACAGTTCAGCGACGCGTCCCCGTGCTGTTCCCAAACCCATCAGGACCGTCGCTCCCTGAACACCGCATTTTTTCGCTCGCTGTATGACTTTGCTGCCTTTGCCACAATTGACAATAGCAGTCAGTCGCTGCAAGGTGCTAGACCTTTGATTCATCACCATGCGACAACCCACCTTTCCTGGATTTTATTTTAAAGACCAGACCCAGTATTTGCAATGCGATAATGGGTATCGTAGCCACCATGGCGATAGTACCAAAACCATCCAGCCCATTGGCGTGTTCAGTCGCTTCAGCTGCCCCATAGGCAAAGGAGAGAATGAAAGTTGCCGTCATCGGCCCTGAAGCGACACCACCGGCATCAAAAGCAATACCAGCAAACAAAACCGGCAC
>JAQVUC010000285.1 GCA_028699715.1 Anaerolineaceae bacterium
ATTATAACTTGGCTGCTTGATTCTGAGCAGGGTTAATTGCCTTTTATATACTTTTCGGTACCGAATATTTGAAGGATTTCACCGTAGTAAACGCGATGATAGTCCTTATTGGGATATTGATTTTCAATTTTTTGCTCGATAAAACGGCTGGGATCAAAATCAGACGTGTAAATTTTGCGGCATTCGATTGTCAATTCCGACTCTTCAAAACTGGGGGATTGAACCTTTACAGAGGCTGTTGGCGTGAGATTGGTTGCTGCCAATTTGTCCTCATCCCGGCCGGAACGTGTGCCAAGGTAAGTCAAAGCGCGCTTGTATTCGGCGGGAAAGGCACTGACAGTGAAGTCCTTATATTTCTCCATAAATTCATAGGTGTAGCGGGTGGGGCGGACCACCACAGAAACATAGGGGTAATTCCACATTGTTCCGATACTGCCCCAACCAATAGTCATTGTGTTGAAATGACCCTTGCTGAAATCACCAACAGTCAACAATAAGGCTTGACGGTCAAAGAGATGATGGGGTTGAGCTATAAAATCAAAAGGGTTGATACTGGTTTTTCTCATAATCTTCTTCCTCAGGTATCGATTTCCCCTATTGTAACAAATAGCTGAGGGGTGCTCTTATTGTCGGGTATAATTTTTGCGATGAAAGCGAAAGAAGACGACAGCATCCTGGCCTCTAAACGGAGTGAAGATACCGTAGATTTGGCTTTGAGGCCAACCACTCTCAACGAATTGATTGGCCAGCAGGGCGTGAAAGACAACCTGCTGATCCAGATCCAGGCTGCCAAGCAGCGCGGCGAAGCATTGGAACATGTACTTTTTCACGGGCCTCCAGGCTTAGGCAAAACAACCCTGGCGCATATTTTGGCTTCGGAAATGGGTGTCAACATCAAAGTCACATCCGGACCTGCCATTGAGCGGGCGGGTGATCTGGCCGCGATCTTAACCAATCTGAGGGCAGGGGATATCCTCTTTATTGACGAGGTCCACCGCCTGGGTAAGTTGGTGGAAGAAATTTTGTATCCTGCCATGGAAGATTTCAGGCTTGATATCATCATTGGAAAAGGGCCGGCTGCCAAATCTGTGCGCCTGAAATTACCCCGTTTTACTGTGGTCGGGGCGACCACTCGCCTGGCTTTACTGTCCGCACCGCTGCGGGCTCGTTTTGGGGCAGTCTACCGCATGGACTATTACGATGAAGGGTCGCTAGCCGCCATCATCCAGCGTGGAGCTGGCTTGCTACAGGTGCCATTCGACGAAGATGGCGTTCATGAAATCGCCAGGAGAGCCAGAGGCACTCCCCGCATAGCCTTGCGTTTGCTGCGCAGGGTGCGTGACTTTGCGGATGTGCGCGCTCAGGGAACCATCACCATGGATGTTGCTAAAGAAGGCCTGGGTATGCTCAACATTGATTCGCAGGGTCTGGACGAAATGGACCGGCGCATTCTCCTGGCCATCATCGACAAATACAACGGCGGACCAGTGGGCTTGAACACGATTGCGGCTTCAGTCAGCGAAGAAGCGGATACGATCATGGACGTGGTTGAACCTTACTTGCTGCAATTAGGTTATATCGACCGCACGGCGCAGGGTCGGGTGGCCACCCAATTGGCTTACCAACATCTGAATCGGGATTATCGCCTGGCAGCAGTTCAGGTCGGGCTCTTTGATGATCCTTCCAGCAACGGCAAGAATAATTGAAAACTGAAGCTTTTGACTATGATCTGCCTGAGCATTTTATTGCCCAGGTACCAGTGGAGCCGCGGGATTCTTCCCGTCTGATGGTGCTTGACCGCGCCAGTGGCCAAATCCATCACCGCCATTTTTATGACATCATCGATTACCTGAATCCTGGTGATTTGTTGGTTATCAACGAGACACGGGTCATCCCTGCGCGCTTATTTGGCAGGAAAATGCCTGGTGGAGGAAAGATCGAGGTTTTGCTTCTCAACAAGCAGGAGGACTTGGTCTGGGAGTCACTGGTTGGGGGTAGTGGCATGTCGGCTGGCAAAGAATTCCAAATCGACAATGGTCCCAAAGGCGTCATAGTAAAAGTCTTAGACGGTGCCAAACGGCTTTTGCGCTTTGAGGAGCCCATAGAAGCCTTTTTTGATCAGGCCGGGCACACTCCACTTCCGCCTTATATCCACAATTACGTTGGTGACCCTGAGCGTTACCAAACGGTCTATAACCATCAACCCGGTTCGGCAGCCGCTCCCACCGCTGGGTTGCACTTCACCCAGGCTCTGTTGGAAAAAATCAGTCAAAAGGGCATTAAGATCGCAAAAATCGAGTTGCGGGTCGGGCTGGATACTTTTGCGCCTGTCACGGAAGAGAACATTGAAGAGCATATCATCCACCGTGAATGGTGTCATTTGGATGAAAACGCTGCTCAACAGGTTAGAAAAACCAAAAAAGAGGGTGGAAGAGTCATCGCGGTTGGTACCACCAGTGTGCGCACACTGGAAAGCGCCTGCCAGGCTTCTCCTGATGGGCAAATCAGTGCTTTTTCCGGGGAAACAGCGCTTTACATCACTCCTGGCTACACCTTCAAATGCGTTGACGCAATTATCACAAATTTTCATCTGCCAAAATCAACCCTTTTGATGCTGGTCAGCGCTTTTGCCAGCAGAGATCAGATTTTCAAAGCTTACGAGACAGCAAAGGCAGAAGGATATCGCTTTTTCTCTTTCGGCGATGCAATGCTTTTGCTCTGATCAAATCAAAACCGCGTGCACACAATCAAATCTAACCTTTTTCTTATACCCGCTTGGTAAACTTGATCTTGGAACATTAGTTGCAACATCTAACCATGATGCGAAGACCAGAAAACAGAGGAAAAACACATTATGATGCGTTTTGATAAATTTTCAGAGAGAGCCCAGGATGCTGCCGC
>JAQVUC010000286.1 GCA_028699715.1 Anaerolineaceae bacterium
CACTTCCGCACCAGCCAGCAGGTTCACGTTGAGGATGTCACACAAACAAACTTTTAGTGATTTCAGCATAACTTGTTCCTCATCCTATTAATATTGTACCGAAAAAACCTCCCAATTTCATTATTATATTATTACAATTAGAGAGCAATATATTGGGATCACGCTGTTAATTTACCACAATGATTACAACAAGATGAAGAAAAAATGTTTTTTTCAAGCAATCAAATCAATGGACCGTGTACAATTAAGATATGTTGGAATTAAGCATCGCTTCTTATCACCAGGCTCTGCTTGAGGGGCAAATCACAACCGAAAAGTTAGTTGAGTTTTACCTTGATCGCATCGAGCGCTATGACAATGCCCTGTCAAGTATCATCGCTGTCAACCCTGCTGCAATAGAGTTGGCAAAAAGATGTGATGAGTCATTGCGTTCAACAAGACAACTCAGCGGAAGTTTGCATGGCGTGCCAGTCTTGCTCAAGGACAACATTGAAACCGCGGATATGCCCACGACTGCCGGCAGTTTGAGCCTGCAGGGTTTTTCTACTGGCAAAGACGCGGACCTGGTGAAACGCTTGAAAGCTGCCGGAGCTATCATCCTGGCAAAGACGAATTTGCACGAGTTTGCCATTTGGGGAGAATCTATCAGCTCAATCAAAGGTCAAACTTACAATCCATACGACCTGACCCGCACTCCGGGAGGGTCGAGTGGCGGTACTGGCGCTGCCCTGGCAGCCAATTTTGGCTTGGTAGGAATCGGCACAGACACAATCAACTCCATCCGCTCTCCCTCCAGCGCCAACAACCTGGTTGGGATCCGACCAACGCTTGGTCTGGTGAGCAATGACGGCATTGTGCCCTATTCTCTGACCCAGGATACAGCCGGACCGATGGCACGCAGCATCGATGACGCCGCTGCTGTTTTGAAGGTGATTTCTGTCCGGCATCTGTCGGCATCCAAGAGTTTGGGTAGCCCAAGAATCGGCCTGCTCAAATCCTTTTTTGGTGCTGAACCCGTCAACCAGGAAGTCAACCAGGTGATGGCCAGGGTCACAGAAGAATTGGGCAGTATGGGCGCTGAAATCATCCTGATTGATGACCTGATCCAGATCAGTGACCTGGTCTCAAATATCAGTGTGCACCTTTTTGAGCTGAAAGCCCACCTGAACAGTTATCTGGAGGCAGTTCAGGCTCCCTATGCCAGCATTGACGCCATTTTAGAAAGCGGCTTGCACCATGCTGGCATCAAAAACAACCTGATTTACGCCAACCAGCTTGACATATCATCATCTGACTACGGTGAACGCCTGAGAAAACGTGCTCAACTCCATAAACAGATCGATACTCTCTTTGCAAGTCACCAGTTTGACGCACTGGTTTTTCCGCACCAGCAACAGTTGGTTTGTCGGGTCGGTGAGTCACAACTCCAACGCAACGGAGCCCTTTCCGCCATCACCGGTTACCCATCAGTCTGCTTGCCAGCCGGCTTCTCCGCTCCCACAGACCAGGCTCCCATCGGCGTGCCAGTCGGTTTTGAGCTCTTTGGGCTGCCAGGCAGTGAATGCGAATTGATTGAAATCGCCAGACAGTATGAACAGCAATTCCCAAAACGGCAACCACCAATTGAGGACAATTGCTTGTGATTATTCCCAAATCGATGAAATTTTTTGTTCAGATTATTGTTATTTTTAACAAGTTGGAGATTTAATCGCATATGTTAGAATAAAAACTAATTTAGAACATAGTAGATCGCTATAGATATCTAAATCAAATACCATCAATCAAAAGCGAGGTAAAGCAAGGATTATGGTAAAAAAAGGAGGCTTTTAATGATAAGTAGGTTTACATACCTCAAGCCCCACAATCTCAACGAAGCAGTACAAATTCTCGATAAGGAAGAAAAATCTTTTGTCCTGGCAGGTGGCACTGATTTGATGATTCTGCTGCGCAGAAATCTGATCAACGCCGAGCATATTGTGGACATCAAAGCTATCCCCGAGACAGCTGCTTTTGAATATGTTGATGGTTCCGGTTTAACGATCGGCGCTTCTGTGGTGGTGAATCAAGTGGTCGACTCGGAAGTTGTCAGAAGCAAATATCCTGCGCTCAATCAAGCGGCAGCGACTCTGGCATCTTACCAACTGCGCAATCGTGCTACAGTGGTCGGAAACATCTGCAATGCGTCCCCCGGGGCGGATCTACCCCCCGCATTGTTGGTTTACGACGCAGTCGTCAACATTGCTGGACCCCAAGGAACCCGACAAGCCAAGTTGAATGAGTTCTTTACTGGCGTAAAACGCACAGTACTGCAGCGGGGCGAGTTGGTGGTTTCAGTGCAATTGCCTGAACCTGGTGCGGGAGATAAGAGCATTTACTTGCGCCAGGCACGCCTGAGAGGGCATGATCTTGCCACGGTTGGTGTTGCCAGCCGGATCAAACCAGATGGAAAAGTTGCCATCGGCATCTGCGCGGTGGCTCCAACCCCACTGCGGCTTTTCGCGCTCGAAGATATGATCAATGAGCGAGGGCTTTCTCAGGAAAGCGTCGAATGGGCTGCAGAAGAGATCAAACAACACATCCATCCTATTACGGATGTGCGTTCCTCAGCACTCTACCGCCTGCAAATGGCATCTGTCTTGCTGAAACGCGGTCTGCTCAATCTTATTGCTAAGGAGGAATAGGCATGGACAACAATAAAGATTGTTCAATCTATACCGAGCATGTTGAATCAAACAAACGGAAAGTAACACTAAGCCTGACAGTCAATGGTCGCCAGGTGGTTCGCGATGTTGACCCAAGCATGACTTTGCTTCACTTCTTGCGTGACAATTTGCAATTGTTTGGCACAAAAGAAGCCTGCGGTGAAGGGGAATGCGGCG
>JAQVUC010000287.1 GCA_028699715.1 Anaerolineaceae bacterium
AGGCAGTTTGGCCAGGATGATTTTGATCGATTTTTCAATCAGTGGGAGCTCTTCAGGGTCCAGGGAAGCCACTAATTGCGTGATCCAGCGGTGATGGGACTGTCTGGCCAGTTTCACAACTTCCCGACCCTTGTCAGTTAATTCCAGCAACTTTATGCGCCGGTCCTGGGGATTGGGTGTGCGAACAACCAGTCCGTTTTTTTCCATGCGGTCGATAAATTGTGAAACAGCCGCGTTTGTGATCCCCAGATGTTTCGAAATTGTGTTGATGGAAACCTGTTCATTCCGGTCCAAAAAAACCAGACTCATCATTTGGCTGTGAGAGAGATCATTTTCCTGGAGAAAATGAAAGCGGTCAGTTATGGAGCTGCGAGAGACCATATCAGACAAATCTAACAAGGAACGCAATAATTCTTTTGACATACATCATCCTGTTTAATAGTTAAGAGCAGTTAACTATAAAGCCACTGTCTCTACAAGTCAAGCGCTTTGGCAAAGTTTTAATCAATATGTGAACACAATCTGCAAATCCAACAAAAAAGCGGCAGAATTGCCGCTTCTGAGCTTGGGAATTTATGGTTTACTCACCAAAATTGTCTTTGAAAAGTTGCTCTAATTCGGAAAGAAGTCCCTGTTTATCCGGACCAGTAGCGAGCAAGAGCAGCTCGTCGCCCTGCTTGGCAGCCAAAAGCATAACGGAGATCATGCCCTTAACCAAGACAGGTTCAGCTTCGGTGCTCAGGTTTGTTACATTGAGTTTGGCGTCAAACTTTTTGACGGTTTGGATAAAGGTTGCGGCCGGACGGGCATGCAAGCCCGAAGGGTTGCTAACGGTAACCTCTAGTTTAGCTGCATCGTCAGCCTCACCAGCTTCAGGCTCTGGTAGGTCTGCTTGTTGAGCAGGCTGCTCTTCAGCTGCTTCTTCCCCCAGGATCTGCTGCCGTTTGGCTGCCAGAGAATTGATGGCCTCGTCGTAGACTTCCTGCAAGGAGCTGCCGAGATTGGCCTGAACACCAGCAGCGATCGCGCCTTCCACAAAGGGAGCCGGGCATAATTTGACTTTGCTGGTCACTTCTTCATCCAACATTTGCAGCGCCATTTCGGTGCTCAGCAAAGCGCTGCCCAGATCCATTAAGACCAGGCAGCCATCTTCCTGGGCCAGTTCGGAGAGAGCCTCCATAATTTCGACGGCATTTGTGCCAATTTCTGCGTTATCATCTCCAATACCGGCGGCGACCCGAATTTTGACTTCTTCTGAGGATGCCATCTGCCGAATCAGGTCGGCGGTCCCCTGAGCTAATTGGTGACTGTGTGAAACTAACAAGATATTGACCATGTTCTTCTCCTGTTATTAATCAAAAAAAAAGAAAAAAATGATTATTTATCTTTATTTCGGAAAAGCGAATGAAACCAGTTCATGCCATAGAAAGCCAAACAAATGCTTCCGCCAAAAAGCGCACCATACAAGATGCCTCTGCCCCAATCACCCGTTCCGATAATAACTTGGGCAGCTACCAAAATCATCAGACCAACACTGATCCCAATGATCAGCCTCAATCCGGTTTTTTGCTGGATCCAGGGCTTTTTTAGTTCTTCAAGATTTACTTCTTCTTTTTTCTTTGTTTTGTTTTTCTTGTTTGAATTGCTCATAATCACTCCGACTTAACTTGATAAGAAAAAAATAAGGGGCGAGTAATTAGCCCGCCCCTTAATTCTAAACGGAAATGCAGATTAGTTTTCAACCCAATCGAAGGTGCGGGTGACCGCTTTCTTCCAACCCTTGTAGAGTTTCTCACGGGTTTCTTCGTCCATCTTGGGTTCCCATTCCTTATCCTTACCCCAGTTGACGCGTAGATCTTCAACCTTCTCCCAGAAGCCAACGGCCAGGCCAGCTGCATAGGCAGCACCCAGAGCGGTGGTTTCGGCGACGGTCGGGCGGATCACGGGCACACCCAGGATATCAGATTGGAATTGCATCAGGGTCTCATTGAAGACCATACCACCATCAACTTTGAGGGCGGTCAGATCAACGCCGGAGTCCTTGTTCATAGCTTCCAGGACTTCAGCAGTCTGGTAGGCTGTTGCCTCAAGGACGGCACGGGCCAGGTGTCCGCCAGTGATGTAGCGGGTCAGGCCGACGATGGCGCCGCGGGCATCGCTCTTCCAATACGGAGCAAACAGGCCGGAGAAAGCCGGGACAAAGTAGATGCCGCCGGAATCTTCAACGCTGTTGGCCAGCATTTCGATGTCGGTTGATTTTTCAATCATCTTGAGGTTGTCGCGGATCCACTGTACCAAAGCACCGGTGATGGCGATGGAGCCTTCCAGAGCGTAGACAGCGGGTTCGCTGCCGATCTTATAGCCCAAGGTGGTCAGCAGACCGTTCTTGGATTGGATCGGTTCAGTACCAGTGTTCATGAGCATGAAGCAGCCGGTGCCATAGGTGTTCTTGGCTTCGCCGGGGCTGTAGCAGGTCTGTCCAAAGAGGGCAGCCTGTTGATCGCCCAAGTCACCAGCCACAGGAATACCATCCAGAGCACCGCCTTTGGCGTAGCCATAGACCTGGCTTGAAGCTTTGATGTCAGGCAGCATTGCGCGGGGGATGCCCAAAATTTCGAGCATCTCAGGATCCCAGTCAAGGGTTTCCAGGTTCATCATGAAGGTCCGGGAAGCGTTGGTGACGTCTGTCACATGGACGCCGCCATGAGGACCGCCGGTGAGATTCCAGATCACCCAGGTATCGATATTGCCGAAGAGGATCTCGCCTTTTTCAGCTTTTTCTTTTAATTCAGGGTGATTGTCGAGAATCCATTTGGCTTTCATACCAGAGAAATAGGTTGCCAGAGGCAGACCGACTTTG
>JAQVUC010000288.1 GCA_028699715.1 Anaerolineaceae bacterium
TCATAGGTTTCGCTGCGGGTGGGCGCATGGCGCATTGAAAATTGCAGCTTATAAAAAAGCGGGCTGCTCTCGGCAAAGCGGAAATACGCGCGCATGACCTGTTCCAGGTTCAGGGTGAGATCGTGCCGGTAGTCAGAAGCATCCTTGAGGTGCTTGATGAAAGGCGTGAAGTTTTGCTCCAGCAGGGCATCGATCAGACCGCGCTTGCTCTTAAAATAATGATAAAGCGTCGGTTTGGTGATGCCGGAGGCGTCGCAAATTTCCTGGATGTTGGCAGCCTCATATCCGAAAGCCGTAAACTGCAGCAGGGCGTTCTCAAGGATCAATACGCGGTTGTTCATAAAAAGCAGTATACCGTCTGGTATAGTATTTGTCAAGGCAGAATCGTCAGTCATGATAAGATTTACCTGAAATTCAGTTGATGATATATATATGTGTCGCTAAATTGTTTGATTTGGAGTATGACCAGCAAAGATGATTACCAAAAATATTGTGGTTGTGCCCTGGCAGCCGGAGTGGTTGCGTAGTTTTGAGAAGATCCGCGATACGCTGCTGCCTGAACTGAAGGGGCTTATCCTTACGATTGAACATGTTGGCAGCACTTCGGTACCCGGTTTGGCTGCCAAGCCCATCATCGACATAGATATCGTCATTGAAGACCAGCAGGGTTTGCCTGCGGTAAAAGAAGCTCTGGCCAGGCTGGGTTACCAGCATGTTGGCGACCTGGGAATCCGGGGTAGGGAAGCTTTCAAATACAGTAACAAGCTGGAATTGATGGAACATCACCTTTACGTATGCGTGCAGGGTTCAAGCGAACTCAAACGGCATTTGGCCTTGCGGGAACATCTGAAGGCTCATCCAGAAGATCGGGACCGCTACGCTCGGGTCAAATACGCTGCGGCCGCGCGCCATCCCACGGACATTGATGCCTATCTCGAGGAAAAAACTCCCATCATTCTCGAAATCTACCAAAAATCTGGGCTTAATACAACCGCCTGACTCCAGGCAAAATTTTTAGATTGTCTAAACTCTCTCACCGATTTTGTTTTATCTACTATATAATGTTATGGTTGTAAAAAGAAACCAATAACAGGCGGTTATGTTGTTCATTTGCACCATCAGCGTTTTTAATCGATACGGCAAACAGTTGCTGGATGAAATGCTCCAGCCCCACTCCTTAGATTGGCGGGACCTTGTGGCTATCCTGGTCCTGGAGCAGATCCCCGGCGCGTCTCAATCCAGGTTGATCCCTTTTCTTCAAACCGATAAAGCCAATATCACCAAAATCCTCAAAGCTCTTGAAAGTAAAGGATTGATCAATCGCCAAATCGATCAAACCGACAAACGCAACCGGGCTTGTAGCCTGACTGAGCAGGGGCAGAATTTAGCCCCAAAGCTCTACAACGTGCTCCAGGAATGGGAAGCGATTTGCTTTCAGGGTATCCCTGAGGCTGAAGTTGAGCAGTATAAAGCCACCAGTGAAAAAATCACCAAAATCATGATGGCAGACCAATCTTTCAATGAAAGAGAAGGACAATAAGGTGCAGGCTTTTACCTGAATTCTGGCAGGACGCATTCTAAAAGAAAAGTCCCACAGGTCAATCAACCTATGGGACTTATTTGTTTAATAATATGCTGCGAGATTAAACCGATTATCGCTAAACTTTATCTCAGGCTTGGCTTGGTTTTCGCAAGGAGAACAAAATAGCAAGCACGAGCAGCACCAGGCTGGCGACCACCGTATAAACAACGGTCGGGTAATTGAAGTTGAAATCCACCGCGCGCAGATGCTTGATCAGGATGCCGATATAAGCCCATACCAAAACCAGACCATAGGCTACATCGCGGTTTTTGAGCGTGGTAACGGCTCCGATGAGCATACCGATCAGCAAAATAGCGATGGTCCAGACAACTTCTGAGATCCCAAAGCGATTCCAATCCAGGCTGACCAGCAAAACGGTCACATTGGCAATGGTTGCCACGGTGATCCAACCAAAATAAACGCTGAAGGGAAGTTTGACGAAAAGCTTCTCGTTTTGATTCAGGTCAGCTTTGTTGATTTGCAGGTTGATCAGGATCAGGCAGATCAGGATGACCAGCATGAAGACCATGGACAAGGGGATGACATTATAGTGCCAGGCAAAAATCCAGCCCACATTGGCAAGCGAGCTGATCGAGAAAAGCAGACCGACCTTGTTTAAAAGCTCAGTGTTGACCGCTTCTTTATCCTTGCGGAACAAACCTAATTGATAGGCTGTGTGGCCGGCCAAGAGCAGGTAGATCACACCCCAGATAATAAAGGTTATGCCGGTGGGGGCAAACAGGTTTGGATAAGAATCCGAAACGTCGCCGGTGATCATGCCGTTGATTGGCAGCGCGTTGGCCAGACCGTTTACGATCACCATCGCCAAATAAGTGATAAGCACCAGGATTTTGATTGAATTTGATTGTTTCATTTTTTATTGCTCCTTAAATTGATTATTAATAATTATTCTAGTGTTAAATTAGTTGATTAATACTACCTATTTTACCTCATAAAGAAAGGGTAAATACAAGGTTTGAGATTAAATCGTCCCAATTTCAGTGCAATTTTGAACAAAACCACTGTCGAACACCTTTATCGTGGACCTTTATGGCAACAAAAAGCAAAAGTTTTGAGTGGATTGAAAATGAGATCGAAAAACATTCTCCCTGCCAGGTTCACTAATAGAAGCTTTATTCACCAGGTTTTACTGGGATATAGCGAATCAGGAAGGTTTTAAGATTTCCTTTTCAATGCCTGGCAAGCTGTCGATCAAGTCCCGTGCTTGCTGCTTGGTTTCGGGGTCGGCACTGGGTGAATGCTGGATCAGCTT
>JAQVUC010000289.1 GCA_028699715.1 Anaerolineaceae bacterium
ATGGAAAAAGGCAAAGTCATTGAGCAAGGCGACCCTAAAGAATTGTTTGAGAATCCTCAACAAGAAGAGACCCGTTCCTTTTTGTCCCATTGGCGTCTTTAACCACAAAAAAGCTTTAAAACTTACCAGATTTTTGCGATCATCCTTGACCGAAATCGCTTTGACGGTTAGGATTTCTATAAATGACATAGCCCACCACCTTGGGCAAATTTAATTGCGTGAGCAATATTAGTCACGATAACATTTGATAATAAAGGAGAGAATTTTTATGTTGAAGTACGATCGTGTCTACAATTTTTCTGCAGGTCCCAGCACACTTCCCGTACCAGTCCTGGAAGAGATCCGTGATGAAATGCTGAACTACCAGGGTTCAGGCATGTGCGTGATGGAGATGAGCCATCGTAGTAAGGTTTTCCAGGGCATAGTCGATCAAGCTGAAGCTGACTTACGCGAGTTGATGAAAATCCCGGAAAATTACAAAGTTCTGTTCATCCAGGGCGGTGCCACCCTGCAATTTGCCATGATCCCCTTGAATTTGATGAAAAATGGCGTTGCTGACTATATCGTTACTGGAAACTGGTCCAATAAAGCCTATAACGAAGCCAAAAGATTTGGCCAGATCAACCTCGTGGCATCCAGCAAGGACAAGAATTACAGCTATATCCCTGATGTCTCGGATCTGCCCATCTCAGAAGACGCGGATTATGTCTATATTTGCGAAAACGAAACCATTCACGGTACAACCTACCAGCAGCTGCCAAATACCAAAGGAAAAACTTTGGTCTCAGACCAATCCTCAATGTTCCTTTCAAGGCCCTGTAATGTCAGTGATTATGGCTTGATTTACGGTGGCGTGCAGAAAAATGTTGGACCGGCTGGTCTGGCGATTGTGATCATCCGCGATGATCTCATCCGGACTGATTTGGATGAGAAGATCCCCACCTATCTGCGATATCACATTCATGCCGATGCTGGTTCCATGTACAACACACCAAACTGCTGGGCGATCTATGTCTGCGGCAAAGTCTTCAAATACCTGAAAGACCTGGGTGGTTTGGAAGCCATGAATCAGATGAACCTCGAAAAAGCCCAACCACTTTACGACTTTTTGGATAACAGTAAGATGTTCAGAGGTACGGTGGAGAAGAAAGATCGTTCATTGATGAATGTTCCTTTTGTGACTGAAAGCCCTGAGATGGACGCCCAGGTTGTGGCTGCCACCAAAGCTGCTGGTTTTGACAACCTCAAAGGGCACAAATCAGTAGGTGGATTGCGCGCTTCGATCTACAACGCCATGCCCAAGGAAGGTGTTGAGGCGTTGGTTGAATTCTTAAAGGATTTTGAAGCCAAACACGGTTAAGAGTCGATTTGTTGTGATTAGCCCTTCGCCCTGCGAAGGGTTTTTCTTTTTCTGGTTTCCTGAGCCGCTTATTATCTATGTCATCCAGTGCCATTTTTTTGATCTGTAACCCTGAGCTTTCTCTCCGAGTATAATGAAAACCAGAACCATTCCAGAAGGAGCATGATGAGACGAGCGTACCTATTGATCGCCGTTTTGGCGTTTGTTATAGCCGCCTTTCTCCCGTTTGGTGCAGCCTCTGCGAACCAATTGCGAACGCCGGGGCTCTCGATTTTTGTAATCAATGCGCCTAAAGACCTGAAATTATTCATTCAATACAGACACAGCTTGCTGCCGGAACCGCTCGAGATGGAGCGTACTTTGCGTTACTGGGAAACTTACTACAATTACTACTACCAACGCCTTCCCGGCAGATTCGACGAAGATTTCATTGGCGCAAAACTGATCGTGCAATCTTCGCAATATTCCTACGAGCTGCCGATCTTAAGGGATCTCGAAATGCGCGTAGACAAGCGCATAATGACACTGGATTTGAAGCAAGGCACGCTGGTTTATGGTGAACCGGGTTGGCGAGCACCACTTTCGGTTGCGGGTCGCGTTGTACTCACTCTGGTACTGGAAGGTGCTGTCTTTTTTCTGTTCGGCATGCGCGACAAATTGAGTTGGATCGGCTTCTTCATCCTGAATCTGATCATCCACAGCTTTTTGAGTGGTTTTATGGCGCACCCGATCGAAGTCAAGGGTGATTTTTTTATGTTGATCTTTTACATGGTCGGCGTCATCTTGATTGAAGCAGCAATCTATTACTTCGCGTTTAAAGAGCTTGAACTGAGCCCCAAAGCGCTCTTGCTTGCTTTAACCGCCAATTTGATAGGCTTTTCCTTGGGAAGCTGGATCATGCCCATCTTCCCAAAATAAAATTTTAAATCCACTCAAGCTCAACAAATAATGGGGGTCACAATATAAACACCATTACCCTTATGTACTTAGTCATGGCAAATGGTGCTTTGAGCTTCAGCTTTTGCTGAGTGAATTATGGTCGGGCAATACAAAATCCGTGACAACGACCCTGTTGCCATTCTCGGGGCGATAAGTGGCATTCGGAGAAGAATGGATGAGAGAAGGGCCTGCCAGATAAAAGCCTGCTTTTTTGTCGATCACATTGAGAGAAAAGGCTTATTCCCCTTCATTTTGGCGGTATTGAAGCGCTTCGGCCAGGTGATCGGTTTTGATGGCGGGTTCGCCTGCAAGATCTGCAATTGTGCGGGCAAGCTTAAGCACACGGTGATATCCACGGGCTGTAAGACGAAGTTGACGCATGGCGGTTTTCATCAGGCTGCTTCCTGTTTCGTCCAGAATGCAGTATTGGCGGATCTCTTTGGGGGTCATGTCAGCATTGTTGACCAGGCGTGTTCCCTTAAAGCGTTCGATCTGATTTGACGAGCCTGTTCAACTCTTGCCCGGATCGTTTCCGAGGTCTCACCACTGCGTTG
>JAQVUC010000290.1 GCA_028699715.1 Anaerolineaceae bacterium
TGAATTTGCTTTGCTTTATCTCCATTTTTATAAGTTCCAATGCTTCATCATCCGGAATGTTTGGCTTCCTTCCTCTTTTCCCTGTTCTTTGCAGAGGCTTTTCATACCAGGTGCTGCTGCTGTAGCTGTAAACAGCAATTACCAATGCAGTAATTCTAGCAATCAGTAGTGCAGTAAAAATGGCAACAGGCGTACAGTGTTTTTGGCAACAACAGTACAGTGTTTGCGTGATAAAAGTAGGTTATTATTCCTTTCATTTGTCAGTTTGTTGAAAGATGTTTTTCCGGTTCTGCATCCGATAACTTTTCCCTTGCAAAGGTATCAACTGGCATTTGTAAAGAAGCCTGTCGAGCAAGGCTGTTGCAAGGACTTCATCATCGAGTGACTTGGCCCACTCAGCCGGGGATTTGTTGGTGGTGATGATGAACGAGGTACTCTCATATATTTGGTTGATAAAGACAAAGAAGCGATTGCCATCTTCTTTATTGATGGCCAATACCATTACATCATCGATGACAATCAGTTGCGAGGCACACAATCGCTTGTGTTCCAGGGCTGCGCTTTGTGAGACATCTTTTAGCCTGAGTGTCTCCAGTATCTCGTTCATGCCTCGAAAGTATGCCTTGTATCCATGCTTGATGGCTTCGTAGGCTAGACCAGCGGCGATGAAGGTCTTGCCCGTTCCCGATGGGCCGGTAAGCATGATGTTGTAGCACTGCTCGAGCCAGTTGAGTTCCCGTAGCTGGTTGAGTTGCGTTGGACTGATTCCGGTGGTAAAGGCAAAGTCGTAAGCTTCCAGGTCATGAACCAATGGCAATTGTGCTGCTTTGATTCTGAGTTCTAGTTGCTTTTCCTCGCGCCTGCTAACCTCAAACCTCAGCAGAGTGTGTATGAACTCCTCGTAGCTTGGATGCTCACCTTCGGCCTTGGCTATCAAATCGGTGATGCTTCCGCCTATGCCCGGTAAACGCAGCCGGGTGGCGCATTGTTTAATTTGGGTTATATGCTCGTTCATGGTGGTGGTCATTGTTTTGGAACAGTCTCTCGTAGTCGTTTATGTCTGATTTCTCCGGTCTCATGTTGGCCATCAGATAAGTTTTGGTGTCACCCAGAGGCCGGATGTCCGGGGTGCTTTCAACGCATGGTACGTCCAACTCCAAGACCTTTTTGAAGTCGTTGACGCTGAAAAGGCGGTTGTCAAGGCAAAAATACAGGGCCTTTTCGGCGCGCAGCCTACCGCTCAGCTCACTGCTTTGCAGCAAGGTGGAGAGCTGATCCCTGATGTAACGGGGGTACTTCTTCTCCAACTCCGTGATGAAGGCCTGCACCTGATGGCTTTCACCAAAGAAGGCTCTCACTCGTGACCTGAGCTCGTTCAAGCCCACAGACATGTCACGGCGGTGGTGATTGTTGATTACCGTACGCCCTCTGCCTTCAGGAATGGTGTGCATGGCAACCAGCAGGCCGTTTTCGTCGTGGACCAGCAGGCGGCCATCGGCTTCTTTGAGGAATACACGACTGTTCTCGTTCTTGTAGGTGCCCAGAGGCAGCGAGTAGGTGTTGCCCTTATAGCGGATAGTGTTTGTTTTAATGACCTTATGATACTCTGTCTGCTCGATGCGCAGCAGCGGACTCCATGCAAGCAGGTACTCCTTCTCGGTAAGCCATTCTTCGTACGGGATCTTGCACGTAGTATTGTGCTGCATGCCGTTGCCCGTTCTCTTGAGCCAGTCAATGGCCTGGGAGTTGATGGTGGCTTCATCAATGTACTGACGGTTATACAGGAAGTTCTGTTTGATGTACTTGACTACGTTCTCCACCTTTCCCTTGCTCTCGGGGTCGGCAGCACGGCAAAACAGCACCTTGAAGGGGCGTCCGCCCTGATAACGGTTAAAGATGTCGGTCATGATCAGATCCCCCAGATTCTCTTTGCTCAGGAACACGGAGTCCTGATCATAAACAATCTGTCGGGGAATCCCTTGGAAGTACTCAAAGGCCTTTTCGTGCGCGTCCACCGCACTCTGGACCGTAAATGGGGTATCTCGAACAAGTAGGAACTTCATACGGCTGTAGCAAAGCAGCATGCAAAAAAAATAAACGGTCTTCCTTGTATCTGTTGTCGTGCGCAGCTTGATTTGCCCAAAGTCCACCTGAGCCTGCTCGCCTGGTAGCAGTTCCGGCACCGCCGAATACTGGCGCGAGAATATGGGAACCTTGGGTATGCCATATTCCTGACGGATTCTCATTACAAAGTTGTAGGCCGTCTTGGGGTGCACAGACGGCAGATTGGGGTAGTTCTCCTTCAGCCAGTCGAGCATCTGGGCAGAGGAGGTGTCCGGAAAGAGTTGCAGGCGGCTCTCCACAAAATCACGGTAGGGGTCAAGGACGCACGAACGTCTTTCGTTCAGCTTCAGGTATTCATGGAACGCGTCCGGTTCCATGGCAAGGAACTTCTTGACAGTCCTGAAGTTCAGCTTCAAATGGTCGGCTATCCATTGGATCGATCGTCGTTCGACCTCGCGTAGCCTTTTGATCTCATAATACATACAGTAAAGATTAAAATTGTTGTTTTCCATCACCGCGATTTTTTGTTCGCGACTAATGTAGGTTGATTAAATCTTACTGTACGATTGTTGCCATTTCTACTGCACTCTTGTTGCCGATTTTACTGTATTCCTAATTGCAATTTTTACTGTATTGTCCGTTGCCGATTACAGTAGCCGACTACTTTTAGTATCATACGCATAGGAAAGGGCTTTTGTGTAAATGAACAAATCTCCTTCTGTAACATAAATACTATCTCTTTCTTAGCTTTGCTACCAATTCGTTCTTTTTTTTTGTCA
>JAQVUC010000291.1 GCA_028699715.1 Anaerolineaceae bacterium
TTGTATGGAGAATAATAGCTTCCATAAGCTGGTGGCCGATGGTGTATGTTGGATTCAAAGAGGTCATTGATCCTGGAAGATGATCGATATTTTGTTTCCGCGGACCGTTTTCATGACTTTCTCCGCGGAACCAACCAGTTCCTGGTCATTCAGCTTGATGGAACCGGAGACGATTTTACCGGTTGGCGCCAGGATTTGCATAATGGAATAAGCGGTCACGGATTTGCCCGATCCCGATTCACCCACGATACCCAGCACTTTGCCACGGTCAAGATTAAAAGAAACACCGTTGACCGCCTTGACCTCACCGGCGTCTGTGAAAAATGACGTATGTAAATCATTTACTTCAAGAAGTCGCATAGAACACAAGCCCCTTTCTCAACCGTTCAGCTTCGGGTCAAAGGCATCCCTCAGACCGTCGCCCAGCAGGTTCAGGGACAGCACAATCAGAGAAATCACCACGGCCGGGATAACCAGGCGGTAGGAATAAGACGTAATACCGTTGAGCGCGTCAGAAGCCAGGGATCCGAGTGAAGGCATGGGGGCATTGACGCCCAGACCGAGAAAAGAGAGATAACTCTCCGTGAAAATCGCGTTCGGAATCTGCAGCGCAGTGGAGATGATCACCACACTGATCGAATTGGGGATCAGATGTTTGCGGATGATCCAGCGGCCTTTGGCACCTGAGGCACGGGCGGCCAGTATGTATTCCTGTTCGCGCAGTGAAAGGATTTGGCCGCGGATCAGACGGGACATGGACACCCAGTAAAGAACGGCGAACACAATAAAAAGGCTAAGAATGTTTGAACCGATTTTTTCCAGAACGGTACCTTCCAAAAGACCTTTCAGGGCGATCTGCAGTACAGAAGCAAGCAGGATCACCATCAGCATATCCGGAAGGGAGTAGATGATATCCACGATACGCATGATAATCAGATCGACTTTGCCGCCGAAGTATCCGGCCACTGAACCGATGGTCATGCCGATGATGAGCACAATGATGCTGGCGAAAAAACCTACAGCAAGTGAAATACGGGTGCCATAGACAATGCGTATGAAGTAATCCCGTCCAGCTGAATCCGTACCGAATATATGGGGAAAGATCCGCTCGCCATCTGCGATTCTGGCCAGTTCAGTCTTGCCGTATTCAAAAGGGCTCAGGTTGTTAAATGAAGCGTCAACCATTTTCCCCGGCTGGACGCCCATCTGCTGATCATAGGCATATGGCCACAACATCGGCAGGAAGATGGACAGAAGTGTGGTCAGAATAATAATCAGCAGGCTGATTGTAGCAACTTTATTTTTCAGCAGACGCTTGACACCGTCTTTAAAAAAGGTAGAGGAAGGCCGCATCTGGACCATGTATTCTTTATCCGCTTCAGTCGCAGGGATAAAGGAATCAAGGTTTACATGATTGCTAAAAAGTTTTTTCCTCATTTCCTCATCCCCCTATTCCAGTGTGATGCGCGGATCGACAACCTTGTACAGGATGTCGCTGATCAGGTTCATGACCACAATCAGGGTTGCCAGCACAATCGTAGTGCCCATGATCAAGGTGTAGTCGCGACCAGTGATGCTGTTGACGAATGCGCGGCCGATGCCGGGAACCGCGAAAATCTGTTCCACCACCAGAGACCCGGTGACAATATAAGCCAGCATGGGGCCAAAGTAGGTGATAACGGGTATAATGGCATTCTTCAGGGCATGGCCGAATACAATCTGCGGGCCGGACACGCCCTTGGCTCTGGCTGTGCGAATATAGTCCTGCCCCAGTACATCCAACATGGAAGAACGGGTCAGACGGGTTATGTAGGCCATGGGATAGAGCGCCAGTGTTGTGACAGGCAGGATGAGTCCAGCTGTTGTTGAGCCATTGGCCGGCAGCACTGCCAGTTTGATGGCAAAGATGACCAAAAGCAGTGATCCCATGATAAACGAGGGCATGGAGACAAACGCGGTCGTCACGACCATGATGGATTTATCAATGATCTTGTTCCGGCGCAACGCTGCTATGGAACCTAAAACCAGGCCAATTGTGAGAGCAAAAAACGCGGCGATGAGGCCCAGTTTAACAGATGTTTTCATGCCGTCGCCTATGATATCCATGACCATGCGGCCACGCTGTTTAATGGACGGACCGAAATCAAGCCGGGTTACAATGTCTTTCAGGTACGTGCCATATTGAACCAGCAAGGGTTTATCCAGGCCGTATTTTGCCTCCAAGGCCTTCATGGCTGATTCGGATATGGCTTTTTCACTCAAAAACGGCCCGCCTGGCACTGCGCGCATGACGAAGAAGGTCACCGTAATGACGACCCAGATGGTCAGGATTGCAAGACCAATCCTTTTAAGGATGTATAGCAACGTTTTTGAGCTCACTCAAATCCCACCTATTCCGCAGATTATCTTTTACATGTCGACAACATCATGATACAGGAAACGCCTGTCTTTGAAGCACCTGCTCCAAATCACCTGTCGACAATGAAAATAAATAGCCTTGCTATTATACCACACTGAGTGCATAAAGTCGCAGGTTCGACGCACCACTGCAATAAAACCAGTTAATTTTGTTTAGCTCATTGGCTAATGATTTGCTTTCTTTTTTATCTTTATGCATTTTCACCAGTCACCACGGGCAATCTCTATGTACAGATAAGATGCAGAAAGGACTCCGACTGTCAGACAACCGGAGTCCTAAATCTGGTGCCCAGAGCCGGAATCGAACCAGCCACACGAGGATTTTCAGTCCACTGCTCTACCAACTGAGCTATCTGGGCGATTTGGCGACGCAGAAGGGGCTCGAACCCTCGACCTCCAGCGTGACAGGC
>JAQVUC010000292.1 GCA_028699715.1 Anaerolineaceae bacterium
AATGGGTTTTATTCACAATTGTTTATTTTACACTTCCGTGTAAGTTTAGTCAATAAATATGCTTAATTTCAATTTATTGGATACTAAATTAGCCCAAAGTATACCAGAAAATCCTTTTGAAATTGATAATTCAAGCATATATTGTCAATATTGCAGCTGTGATCAGGAATTGGGCTATATGGTAAGTGACAATGATCCAAAATTTGTACCTGGGCAGTCGTTTGTCCAATTTATCCAGACCAATCATGGCATCTGAAGTAAAGAACAGGATTCCGCCAACCCCAGCCATCACCGCCGCGCCGTCTGGCCAATTGGGTCTGGCAAGACAAAGCAGCGCGTTAACTGCCATCCCCAACACAAGTGCCCCATAGATTTTAAAGAAAGGCAGAAAAGACTTTCGCAGAGTAGATCCCCTTGAAAAACGGTTAAGCGCCAGGTGGATGATCAATAATCCGGCCAAATAGGCGACCAAAGCCACAACCAGCACGTGCGTGGGCGGAAGAGTGGCACTAAAACCCCAGATGTACAGAATCTGGGTTACAGAGAAGGCCACCATCCCAGCAACAAACCAACGCGTTCCTCTCGGGATGAAGAAAATATCCCCCAGCAAAGAACAGGTGAGCCCCAATAAAAAGGGCAATCGTTCTGGAGTGAGCTTGCCACTGAGGATGACGTAAAGGATCAAACCTGTCAAAACCAGAGGTTTGGTGAAGTAATAAAGCCTCAGATTTTCTTTCCAGGCCGCGTACCAATTGGTCAGCGTTACCAGCCCAGCGGCGATCAACAAAAAATTAAGCCAGGATTCAGGCATTATTGCCCGCGCCATCCAGTCCGATTCGTTTCAGGAAGGCTGAATCGTTTTTCCAATCTTTTTGAGTTTTGACCTTCAGGTCCAAAAACACTTTTTGATTCATCATAGCCTCGATTGCCAGCCGGGCATCTGAACCGATTTTGCGGATCATCTGGCCTTTTCTGCCGATCACAATCGGCTTTTGGGCTTCCCTTTCTATATAAATCGTCCCGTGTATATAAAGCATGTCGTTATCGCGGATTTTGTATTCATCCACATCCACGGCGATGCTGTAGGGCAATTCATCTTCCAGGTTGGCCATCGCCGCCGCGCGGATCATTTCAGCCGCGATATCCCGCTCAAAGACTTCTGTGATCTGTTCATCGGGATAATACTGCGGACCCTCGGGGAGCATCTCTTTGACTCTTTCGATCAAAATGCTGACCCCTCTGCCAGTCTGAGCCGAGATTTCCAATGAAGGGTCGTTTGGAAAGAGTTCCTGAAAAGCTTTTTTGTTGTGATTGAACCTGCTCGAATCAGCCTGATCCACCTTGTTCATTGCCAGGATTAATTTTTGCTCCCCTCGTCTGGCTTTGATTTCCTGAGCCAGTTCCTGATCGAGAGCGTCCGGAGCTTTGCTGACATCAGCCACAAAAACCAGGATGTCCGCCTCTTGCAACGCGTAGGTGACTTCGCTGTTGATGAAATGACTCAGTTTGTCTTTGGCGTTGTTCAAACCGGGGGTATCGACAAAGATCATCTGATAGGTATCGGTGCTCAGGATGCCCAGCTGTCTGCGGCGGGTGGTCTGAGGTTTAAAGGACACACCAGCAATCGGCTGCCCCATTAATTGGTTTAGCAAAGTGCTTTTGCCGGCGTTTGGTTTGCCGACCAAAGCGATAAAACCTGATTTATAGGGTTTAATTTCTTCTGTCACTTCTTCTCATTTCTTAAAGTTTACTTTTTGATTGGTTATCGTATGACCTTCAAGTTCCAATAGTTGTTGTTTTAATTTCAATCCGCTTCCAGCGGAAAATCCATGCAGAGACTGGTCGGAACCTATCACCCGATGGCAGGGAACTACGATCAGGAAAGGGTTTGAAGCCACTGCTCCACCAGCAGCGCGGCTGGCATTGGGGCTGCCTGCCCGCCTGGCCAACTCTCCGTAGGTAATTACTTCTCCCCAGGGGATTTTGGCCGTTTCTTCGAGGGCTCTTTTCCTAAAGTTGCCCATTTTTCCCCAGTTCAATGGCAAGTCAAAGCTCTTGCTTTCACCATTGAAGTAAGCCGTCAGCTGAGAAGCCGCTTTTTCCAGCAGTTCGTCGCTGGCATCTTCCTTATCTGACGAAAACACATCCTCACCAACCAGCTCCACGCTGGTCAGCGCGTCTGCCTGAGCGCTGATTTTAATCAGCCCGATGGGTGTTTTAATGGTCTTTTCTCTGTTCATAGTTGCTTCCAAAAACAAATCGTAGGGTAATCGTAGGTTAAACGTCAAGTATTTACTATAGGTTTATTGTAATATAAAGTCGTAAGGGCGACTTCTCTTCTTCTTCTCCTCCTTAATACACTAATGCTGTGGTCGGCGTCCACAGCATTAGCTTATTTAAGGGGGACTTTTTTTAGTGGTAACCAAGCGAATTGAGATACAATTCAGCTAGATTTTTTACTGGAGGATGCATGGAAAACCGAGAAATCTATCCAATCACGATTGCGGGGGTGCAAAGAAATTTGCCCTTGTTTGAGGTCAAACCCGGTCTGCGAATCGCCATTCTGAACATTTTAGGTGATGTTGAACTGGTGGATGCTTGCGCCAAAGAACTTAACCATAAGTTGGCTGATACAGAATATGATGTCATCCTCACTCCTGAAGCCAAATCCATTCCTATCGCTCACATGTTGGCCAAGGTCAGCGGCAAACCTTATATTGTTCTGCGAAAAGAGTACAAACCTTACATGGGCGATGCCATTTCAACCGAGACCCTGTCCATCACGACCGGCAAAGCTCAACATCTTTTTTTGGATGA
>JAQVUC010000293.1 GCA_028699715.1 Anaerolineaceae bacterium
GATGAAAAGGAACTGGAAGATATGCGGGATTGGGCAAAACGGCGCATTGATACCCTTTTTAACATAAGAAAGGGGAATGCTGATGGCGGCAGAAAAGAACTTTGAACATCGGCTTCGGGCTTGGCTTCATACCATGGGAGTTTATCAAGCCGGGATGCCGGAAGATAAACAGACAGAACCCCCCAAGGGTTGGTATCTCAAAATATGGGGCGGCGGTTTTCAGAAAAGCGGGATTCCTGATTTGCTGATGTGCGTGAATGGCATCTTCATTGCCGCTGAACTTAAATCAAGTGTTGGGAAACCAACAGACCTTCAGCGCAAGAACATTGAAATGGTGAACCGGGGCGGCGGGATTGGTTTGGTGCTATATCCTGAAGGCTTTGAGCAGTTCAAGAAAATTATAAAGGGGGTGATTGCTTGCGACAACTGCAAAATCTTACAGATAAGAGATTCAATAAAATCAAAGTATTGCGATACGCTGAATCCGTAAAAGGTAGAGCCAAATGGGAATGTCAATGTGATTGTGGAACAGTATTTGTTGCATTTGGCGCAAATCTAAAAAACGGTCATACCAAAAGTTGTGGTTGTTTAAGGGGTGGTACACCAACACACGGTTTGAGTTATACCCGATTATTTAAGCGTATGAATGGGATGAAGAACCGTTGCTATAACAAGGAAAGGTGGGATTACAAATACTATGGTGGTAGAGGAATAACCATCTGCAACGAATGGTTGAATGACTTTCAAGCCTTCTATGATTGGGCAATGGGAAACGGATATTCCGATAATTTAACCATTGACCGCATTGATAATGATTTGGGATATTCGCCTGAAAACTGCCGATGGGTAACCCAAACTGAACAAAATAAGAACAAGCGGGAAAGGGGGTGAAGTAATTGCAATTTAGTCATTCAAGAGTTGAAACATTTATGCAATGCCCATACAAGTACAAAATGCGATATGTTGACCGATTGAAAACCATTGCCCCGACAAATGCGGATAATCCGCTTTTGCTTGGCAAAGCCATTCATACCGGGATTGAGGAAGGCACGGATGCCGGAATTAAAGCTTACTATGATTCCTTCCCCATTGCTGAAGATGCCCATATAACCGAAGCCATGAAGCTTGAATATTGGATTCCAAAGGTAAGGGAATTGTTGCCGGAAGGTGGAAGGTTTGAAGAAGTCATTCAGGATTCGGATTTCATTGGCTATATGGATTATCTTGTTCCAACTGGTGCGCCATTCGAATTTGACCTATACGATTTCAAGTATTCAAACAATGTGAAGAATTACATCAAATCCGGACAATTGCATGAATACAAGTATTTCTTCGAAAAGACCCGGCTTGGACAAACCATCAGAAATATGTACTTTGTATTCATTCCGAAGGTCAACATCAAGCAGAAGAAAACGGAAGATATCATGACCTTCCGGCGAAGGGTTCAAGAGGAACTGACCAAGCCTGAAATTCAGGTGGTTGAAATCGGGTTCAATTATGTAAAAGTGGTTGAGTTCGGTATGCAAATAAAAACTATTTTGGAGTGTGAAAGCTTTGAAAAAGATGAAGGTTACTTATGCAATTGGTGTGAATACCAAGATTTTTGTGAAAGGGGTGTAGATTACATGATTCTACCAAAAAACGAACGAAGGAACATTGAACAGATTGAAAAAAAGGTGGTTTGGCTTTATGGTGCGCCATTCAGCGGAAAAACCTTCTTGGCAAACCGCTTCCCTGACCCGCTCATGTTGAACACTGATGGAAATATCCGCTTTGTAGATGCGCCTTACATTTCCATCAAGAATGATGTGAAGGTGGAAGGTCGGCAGACCCGCACAACCCTTGCTTGGGATGTGTTCAAGAACGCCATTACCGAACTGGAAAAGAAGGACAATGATTTCAAAACCATCGTGGTTGACTTGCTTGAAGATTGCTATGAGCATTGCAGAATCTTCATGTATGACAAGCTGAACATTTCCCATGAATCTGATGATTCTTTCAGCGCATGGGATAAGGTCAGAACTGAATTCCTTTCTACCATGAAGCGGCTGATGAACATGGATTATGAGAACATCATCCTTATCAGCCATGAGGACAGAAGCAAGGATATTACCCGAAAGAGCGGCGATAAGCTGACCGCCATTAAACCCAACATTCAGGATAAGATTGCCAATAAGATTGCCGGAATGGTGGATATCGTGGCAAGGGTTGTGGCTGATGGTGATGATAGGGTTCTTTCCTTCAAGACCAATGAAGTTATCTTTGGTGGCGGTCGGTTGACAGTTACGGACAAGGAAATTCCCCTTGATTATGATTCCTTCATGGAAGTCTATCAGGAAGGCAACAGTGCCGCCGCACAAGCCGCATCCGGGCAACGCAAGCCCAAGGACACCAAGACCGAAACGAAGGCTGACGAAGCCCCCAAGACCACCACACGAAGCCGCAAGCGCAAGACCGATGAACCCAAGGACGAACCCAAGGAAACCCCGGCTGAAGCCCCTGAAGGTCAGGAAACAGCCCCAAGGCGCAGACGGAAAGCATCTGATGAAGCAACAACCCCGGAAGCGGAAGTTCAGGAAACCGAAACCGAAAAGCCGGAAGCGGATTCTTCTGCCCAAAAAGTTCAGGATGATGCACCCAAGGCTGAAGAATCCCCTGCCCCCCGTAGAAGAAAACGCCGGGGCGAATAAAAACCTAAATTTGAAAGGATGGTAAAAAACTATGGCTATTAACTGGAACGAACTGGACAAGGCAATTGGTATTGATGCGATTATCAACGAAGAAGCAGAAAATCCCGGTGGGGATGATTACGGCGA
>JAQVUC010000294.1 GCA_028699715.1 Anaerolineaceae bacterium
ATAGGTTCAGTAATCAGCTGCTGCCGTTCAAGTTCGATGCCCTTCTCTTCTTTGATCTTGTCAGCAATCATCTGAGCGGAAACGGAACCATAAAGTTTTCCAGTTTCGCCAGCTTTGACCGGGAAATAAACTTCCAAGCCTTCAAGCACATCGGCAACGCTTTTGAGCTCTTCGTTGAGAGCGGCCCGTCGTTCAGTTGCTTTCTTAGCAATGGATTCTGACAATTTTTGGGAATTATCGGTTGCGGGAATCGCAAAACCTTGAGGGATGAGATAGTTTCGGCCGTATCCATCAGCAACTTTCTTGATGTCGCCTGCCCGACCTAATTTATAAACGTCCTTGATCAATAAAACTTTCATTTTCTAGCCCTTTCTGTGCTATGTAATTTCGCTCAAATGAAGGGTACAACATTCAAGCTGGGGAATAATACCACAAAAAAAGAATTAGATACACCAAAATGTCTACCAAAACCAAGGCAAGTTTATTTGTTCAGAATGAATGAAATACCCATAGAAAGAGTCTATCGATTATACTTAATTTGTTAACCATTAGCCCATTTATGAGGAAAGGTATGACAGACAAAACTCAATTTGAAAACTGGCAGGAAAAAGTATACAAACCCGCCATCAGCAGGTTCCCAGAACGTAAAGAAAATTTCAAAACATCATCCGGCATTCCCATCCCGGCCATCGTCCCCCCTGATATGATGAATCAAAATCAAGAGGCGGAACTTGGCTTCCCCGGGACCTACCCATACACTCGCGGCGTTCAACCGACCATGTACCGGGGCAGGTTGTGGACCATGCGTCAATACGCTGGCTTTGCGAGTGCGGAAGAGTCCAACAGACGCTATCGGTTTTTGCTGGACCAGGGACAAACCGGCTTGAGTGTGGCCTTCGATTTGCCAACACAAATTGGCTACGACGCTGATGATCCTATTGCTTTGGGTGAGGTGGGTCGGGTTGGTGTTTCGATCTCGTCCATTGAAGATATGGAAATTTTGTTCAAGGATATCCCTCTGGACAAGGTTTCAACCAGTATGACCATCAACGCGCCGGCGGCTGTTTTGCTGGCTATGTACATTGCCGTGGCCAAGAAACAGGGAGTGCCTTCGACAGCTCTGCGAGGAACGATTCAGAATGACATCCTGAAGGAATACATCGCCAGGGGTACCTATATTTATCCTCCCAAAACCAGCATGCGTTTGATAACGGATACTTTCCAGTACTGCAAGCAGGAAGTACCCAACTGGAATACCATCAGTATTTCCGGTTATCACATCCGTGAGGCTGGCTCTACAGCTGTGCAGGAAGTCGCTTTTACCCTGGCCAACGCTATCGCTTACATCGAGGCGGCTATCAAATCTGGCATGGATGTGGATGAATTTGCCGATCAGCTGTCTTTCTTCTTTAACGCGCACAACAATTTCCTGGAAGAGGTTGCCAAGTTCAGGGCTGCCCGAAGACTCTACGCAAAAATCATGCGGGAGCGTTTTGGCGCAAAAAGCACAAAATCGGAAAGACTACGTTTTCACACTCAAACCGCCGGGTCCACGCTTACCGCCCAACAACCGGAAAACAATGTTGTTCGGGTGACCCTGCAGGCGCTGGCCGCTGTTCTTGGCGGGACGCAATCTCTGCATACCAATAGCATGGATGAAGCCTTGTGGCTGCCGACGGAAAAATCCGTGCAAGTGGCCTTGAGGACGCAGCAGATCATCGGTTGTGAATCAGGCGTGGCAGATTCAATCGATCCGTTTGCCGGCTCTTACCTGGTTGAATATCTCACCGATGAGATTGAAAGACAAGCCGCGGATTACATCGAGAAGATCGATACCATTGGCGGCGCGATGGCAGCCATCGAAACCGGTTTCATTCAGAGCGAGATCCAGGAAGCTGCTTTCCAAGCTCAAAGACGGCTCGAAAACGAAGAAGATGTTGTGGTTGGGGTGAACAAGTTCAAAGTCGATGAAGTGATTTCACTGGAATCACAAAAGATCGACCCAAAAATCGAACAAGACCAATGGCAGCGTTTAGCTGCTTTGCGTGCTTCACGGAATCCTGAAGAAGTTAATGAACTTTTAGACCGCCTGGAAGAGGCTGCTGGTTGTGATACCAATTTGATGCCAATCATCATTGAATGTGTGGAACATCGGATCACCCTGGGTGAGATTTGCAACCGGTTAAGAGAAGTCTGGGGCGAATATGTGGCTCCAAATTACATCTAAAGGAGAGAGATGGCAAGCATCACAAAAGTAAATCACATCGCGATCGTCGTACGGGATATCGAGGAATCGCTCAAGTTTTGGGAAGAAAGTTTGGGACTGAAACTCGACCACATTGAAGTTGTGCCCTCCCAGCACTCGAAGGTCGCTTTTATCCCCGTTGGTGACAGCGAAATTGAGTTGGTGCAGCCCACCAGCACCGAAACCGGCTTGTACGCTTATTTGGAAAAACGCGGTGAAGGCATGCATCACCTGTGCATGGAAGTGGATGATATCGATGCCAAACTGGCGGAACTAAAAGAGAAAGGTGTGAGGCTGATCAACGAGGAAGCCGAAGTGCTACCCGGACGGAAAATGGCTTTTATTCATCCAAAGGCGGGTAACGGCGTTTTGATCGAACTTTACCAACTAACCGACTAAAAGCACAGACCACCAAGGAGGAACAATGATCATTCGGAACGGAAACATCGTCACCTGGACAGAGCCTAACCAAATCCTGGAAGGACATGAAATCTTGATTCAGGACGGCCTCATCAAGGCGATTGAACCAGAGCCTGTTTTAAGTCAGCTACATCCGGAAGAAGAAGTGCTT
>JAQVUC010000295.1 GCA_028699715.1 Anaerolineaceae bacterium
CGTCATAAGCAAAAAACGCCGGTCCATCCACAGACCATCTGCTAACCAAGTTTCAATTTGTGGCATGTCTGATGCCTGTCGAGCATGTCTGTTCCTTGATTTTTCCCGCTCAAGTTGTAAGGTAATTTTTGTCATGTTGCAGTCTCTGTGTTTGGCCTGGCAGACAAATCCGTGCCATCAAGGAATGCCAAAGCGAAGCGCTAGGACAATGGTTTCTTGCGTTGATCAGGGAAAATGATAAAGAAATCCCTTCATATCGTGCTGCTCGCTCTTCTTGCACTGATTCTCTCCGGATTATCCATATACATTAAGACCGGCGCTGATGCAACTGACAGCGAAACCATTGGCGTCGTTTCACAATGGGGATTTCCCATACACTTCCTTTCCTCCGCTCCTGGCTTGGCAAGAGCGCAATTCGTCGCGCAACGGTTCTGGTTGAATACTGCCACCTGGTTCGCGTTACTTACTGCCATCTGGCTGTCTGTTGCATTCCAGAGAAATTCAAGAGCGTAATTTCCAATCGTGGTCAACAAAAACGTGGACTATTGCATTAATCCAGTGAGTTACCATGTATAAGCGCCATAGTTTACCATCATTTGGAAACTTGAATGGACACTCCCGCCTTACATACCAATAGTGCAGGAATACCTGGGAGAGCACAAGGATGAAACAACTCATTAACATCATCGTGCCCGCCTGCCTGCTCTGCTTCCTGTGTTCAGTGTTGCCTGGCTGCTTCATTACCAATGAGCTAATCAACAGCTGTAAAGATTTTGACCCTCGTGTCCAAACGTATCATGCAGCGTACATGCACAAAGGCGACATCGTTCTTGAGTATACAGTCCAGGATCAAAGCAACAGAAAGCGTTTTGCCGACCGTTATTGGGCAACACTGCATCCTGATAAGATGGCAGATGGATACGTCAAAGGAGATTACTCCATCCATAGGAAGCCCCTGCCTGATCGGATGAAGAAAAAGATTACACCTGTCCCTATCGTTGACCTCCGCAAACAACTCCCTGATGACGATAATGGACTGATCAAGTATGAAGCTATTTATGCATTTCTTGAGCAGCAACCCATAGACACGCTGCCGCAAGTTTTTGTTTGCATGGACCGCGGAATTCAATTGTACGTGCGCTACATCGATCCAGATTCCGGCAAGATCAAGATCTATACTCACGAGCCGTACGAAATCTTCATACATAGCTCAAGATATCCCATATTTCTTGCACTTTTACCCTTTGCTGTGGTTGGAGACATCGTGACGTTTCCGGTGGCGTGCACGGTAGTACTTCTGTACGTTCCACGGTGGCCGATGTAAAGAGTGATACGATGCTGGCATTTTGAATACCTAAAATAGGAAAGTCCAGGAATGAAAAATATCCGCATTAATCTTTTTTGCACCCTGGGATTGATCCCTCTGTGTATTGCAGTTGGCACCGCCCAGGCTGACTCTGTGCCGGCAAAAACTGACGTGGCAACTTCCGCCCAGTCACTCACGGCTGCCACCACAAAAGAGGAGCGCGAAGAGCATGTCATAAAATTGATGTCCCAATATGCTCAAGTGGAACGCATTTTGTTGCAGAATCTACACGATTCTTGCTCTCGTGATATAAAAGACAATACATATTATTCTCCCTTGCATGCCGCTATTTTCGCGGTCAGCAATTGGCGCATCGCCCAAGCCGACGACGCGCTGATTGAGGTAATCGACTACACGCTTGATCAGACTTCCCTGCCAGATGGCATATCGGTCTTTGGTGATTATTTTTATCCAGCCATTCGCCCGCTCGTAGTGCTAAGGGTGGATGTCAGAAAGGTCATCAAGGCCATTGCCCAAGCTGAGAACGAAAAACGGATAAGCCTTCTGAGCTGGGTATTGGCAGAGCGGCTTGGGAGCGATTTGCCCAAAGCGACAGAACATCTCAAGGCTGAAATCGAACGGCGCAAAGACTCACAGGAAAAGAAAAACTTGTCTCTGGCCATTGAACGAATAGGACAAGCAGAGCATTCCTCTGATCTTCTCCCATTGGCCTGCCGTGATCAAGTTAAAAGCATGCCCCTTCTCGATTACATTCTCCGGACCGGAAAATTGTGGGGAATCTGCGAGATGGCGATAAATGACGCAGAAGGAACAGTCACCCTGGCCGTACCCAGGTATACCGGACGCGGGTTGAAAATGACCCTGTACGATAACGAGAACAAACGCGTTGAGCAAGTCACCCTCAAGGTAAATCAGCACTGCCTCCTTTCTGATAATCGCCATTCTTTTATGAAATATTTGATCAAGTCAATCAAAGACGGCATTGTTGAAGTCGAGGTCACGGAACACTTCGATGCCCGGAGTTTCGGCAAAGAAGTAACCGAGCAGACCGAAACCATGGCGGTGAAAGCCTACCAGGACACGGACACAACCCCTGACTCCACAGACTCAAAATAATAGTGAAAAGATGCTGGATCATACCATAATTCTGGAAGTTTGCAGGTTTGGATATTTTCCAGGTGTGAGCAGTTTCTGCGATGATGGCCTGGATTAAAAGGAGGAATCATGATGTGTAAAATCACATATATTGGAATCGCTCTTGCAGCAACGCTTTTGGTCAGCGTCTCCGGAGTTCTGGGGGCTTCAGTGGCCAAATGGGAAGCAACAAGTCCAGACGGTGTGCGTCTCACTATTGAACTAATGGCACCTGCTTTCAAGGTGTTTGATCGTATCGACGCAACCTTGACAATACACAATGACTCCGAAGAGCCCATAGCATTTGCCTGTGATCCCTTGTTTATGATGGTTACGTATGAATTTCATGATGTT
>JAQVUC010000296.1 GCA_028699715.1 Anaerolineaceae bacterium
ATTGTTATTCGGCCGGAAGATATCGAGATAGAAGTTTACAAATCTTCTGGTGCCGGTGGTCAGAACGTGCAAAAGAACATGACCGCGGTAAGGATCATCCACCTTGCAACAGGGCTGGTTGTAACCTGTCAAAACGAACGCTCTCAAACCCAAAATCGAGAATCAGCGCTAAAAGTGTTGCGATCACGCCTTTTCGAAATCCAACAACAAGCTCATGCGGACGAACTTTCAGATCTAAAAGGTGAGTTTAAAAAGGTTGAATGGGGCAGCCAAATCCGATCCTACGTTTTACACCCCTACCAAATGGTCAAGGATCATCGCACAGAGTACGAAACAGGCAACACCCAGGCTGTCCTTGATGGAAGCCTGGATAGGTTTATTGAAGCCTGTTTAAAATCGAAGTAATTAATCCAACTTTTCTGCGAGTTCGAAGAGCTCTTCGTCGAGCTCTTTTGTTTTACCGACAATTTCTTCATAGGGAGTCGCGGTCACTTTGCTCTTGTTGAGCCCAATCAGCACGCCAAATTGCTCTTTAGCGATGGATTCCACAGCACCAGCGCCTAATTTGCTGGCTAAGATGCGATCGGAGGCGTTTGGATTTCCACCTCTTTGGACATGACCAAGAATGGTTGAGCGCACGCTGAAGCCTAAGCGGTCTCTGTGTGCTACAAAGAATTCAGTCAGCGTCCTGGCATTTAATTCAGCACCTTCAGCCGCGACGATGAGGGCATGATTTTTTCCGTGTTCATAAGACAAGCGTAATGATTCAGCGATTTCTTCCGGGTCGGTTTTGTGTTCTGGTAGAGTAATTGCTTCAGCACCACCAGCAATTCCTGCCATCAATGCCAGATAACCGCATTTTCGTCCCATTACTTCCACAATAAAGGCCCGTTGATGCGAAGAGGCTGTTACTTTTAATCGATCAATTGCTTCGAGGGCGATATTGAGAGCTGTGTCAACGCCGATGGTAATTTCTGACCCTACCAGGTAATGGTCAATGGTCGAGGCTACGCCAACGACCGGGAAACCCATTTTGTAGAGTTCGTATGCCCCTGTTTGAGAACCATTGCCCCCAATTACGACCAGCGCATCTATACCGCGTTGATTAAGATTTCGGATTGCCAGTTTTCTTCCATCCACAGTTGTAAACTCTGGACAACGGGCACTGCCAAGGATGGTTCCTCCTTGCTGAAGGATCCCACCAACATCCCTGGTGCCCATGCTTTCAATTTGACCGTTGATCAAGCCTCTATAACCATGCCGAACCCCGTAAACTGTCCACCCATTTGAGATGCCAGAGCGCACAACAGCACGAATGGCCGCATTCATGCCTGGAGCATCGCCACCACTTGTTAAGACTGCAATATTCTTTATCATGTTTTCTCCTAATCTGTACTCAACTCTTACCATTATAATTCAGGTAATTCTTACTTGAGGTGTTAAATGAAACGAGATATTCTGGTTGCTTTGTACAGTGAAGATACTTATGTCCTCAACTGGATGTCCTTACTAGTTGTCAGAGATTGGAGGACCAGGGTAGTAACTGAAGCGACTACCAGAAATGAGCTCTTTCAAAGCTTAAGTCAGGAAAATTTCAACCTAGATCTAATCGTAATAGATGTTGACAGTGTCAGTGATTTGAAACAAATCGCGCTGGATGTGGAAAGTTATCGACAATTAAGTGCTGATGACATAAAAGTTATTGCTTTGTGTGAAAAGCCAAACCCGGACTTTTTCAGGTATTTTCCAGCAGAATCAATTGCCGGGGTCCTATTCAAACAAGAAATAATGATGTCATTAGGCTGGGCAATCACTTTTTCCGCTGAAGATAAACAAGTTTTCACACCCAAAGGGATCGAATTCTCTTGGAATAGCGACTTCCCTATTGAAGATGACCGGCTGGTTTTGTTCTCGCGCAAGTATCCCGGCCTGACAGAAAGACAAAGCGAAATCGCTCGACTGGCTATTATTTTTTCGATTGGCAGGCGCGACCTGGCGGATGAACTGCAAATTTCAGACCAGTGGAGTTATGGGGTTGTCAGCGAGCTTTATGATCACCTTGGCTTGAGCGAATTACTGGATGAAACTGAACAGTTCAACAGCATTCTTGAAAACGATAAGGTCATCAAAGGCCACATTGATGAAATCTTGGAAGATCTTGGTACAAGCAAAAAAGCCCGGGATCTTGAAACCCTGGCTTTCCACTTGCTGACAATGCCCGTAATTGAGTAATATATCTGCTAAAGATAGGAAATTTTAAAAAAAATCCTAGAGTTGTCCATTTATATAATTTTGGAAAAAGCAGGATATACATAATTTTTTTATTTACCTATTATGGCTACGCGCATTACTCAATAATTTTGAGGATTGCCCTTACAGGTGAGGCTTCCCGGGCATTCAATTTCAAGGGCAGGCAGATTAATTCATAGGCTCCAGCAGGGACCTGATCCAGGTTGATTGATTCCAAAACAATAACACCGTTTGACAATAAGATCTCATGTGGCTCCTTGGATTGATCATATGGAGCAATGGAGAGGTAATCAATCCCCACAAGTTCACAACCATGCTCAACCAACCATTTGGCACCGCTGGGGTCTACGGCTACGTAATCTTTATAAAATACCTGCTGTGGATCTTGCCAGAGTTTGCTGTTTGAGGTCTTGAATAAAACTCGTTGTGTCTGCTCAATATGCAAATCTTCAAGAAATTCCCGATCAATTACTTTTTTCGAATCAGGAACCTCCACAACAATTGCCAACCCAATCAACCGATCCAAATCGAGGCTGTCAAGGTCTGCGCCCCCTTCAAT
>JAQVUC010000297.1 GCA_028699715.1 Anaerolineaceae bacterium
CGCCATCAAAGTTGCGGCGCTCTCAAACGTGTTGATGGGGCAAAAGCTAACTCCACAAGATATCCAGCCTACCGGCATCCGCGGCATAACGCCAACGATGATCGACCAGGCTAAGGCAGAGGGCAAGCGCTGGAAACTGATTTGCGAGGGCAGGTGGAAAGATGGAGCCTTCTTTACCCGCGTGGAACCTGAAATGATTGGGCCTGATTCACCGCTTTATACAGTTAGTGGCACATCTTCTTTTGTCAACTTTGAATTGGACGTGCTGCCCGGTTTAGGCGTGTTGGAATCCAACCCCAGCCCTAAAACCACGGCTTTTGGGCTGCTGGCTGACTTGATCGATATTTTTGGAAATCAGGTGGGATGAGCATCGCTTACCTGGGGCTTGGGAGTAATTTAGGGGATCGGCGCGAGAATCTGAGCCAGACAGTAACCGCGTTAAGTAAGAAAATGCGCGTGTTGAGATCCTCTTCAATTTATGAAACAGCCGCCTGGGGCTATCTTGAACAGCCGGCTTTTTTGAACTTGGTGATCAAAGTGGAAACCGACCTGACTCCCCTTCGCTTGTTGAACTTCCTGAAAAAGACGGAGACAGAATTGGGTCGGGTGGCAAACTTCCGCTATGGACCGCGCCTGATTGATATCGATATTCTTTTTTTTAATCAACTGATCCGGAATACACGGAGATTGCAGATCCCTCATCCAAGAATCCAGGACAGGGCTTTTGTGCTGACACCTTTGAATGAGATTGCGGCGGATTTGGTTCATCCGGTGCTTGGAAAGACAATTGCTGAACTGCTGGAGCAAAGCGAAGATAAAAGCGAGGTGCGGCTTTGCAAGTAGCCCTGGCTTTTTTGGGACTGTGCCTGCCCGGTTTGGCATGGTGGCTGTGGCTGGGGGACCACGAACTGGATGGGGGCGAAGCCCTTGCGAGGATTTTTGCAATCAGCGCCAGTTTTATCACGCTCGTCACGCTGGCGTTTTATACCATTCGGCTTAGTTTCACCCCTCTATTGCTAGGTTTGTTATTAGGGCTGAGTTTTGGGTTGACGCTGGCTGGTTTGATCCGCAGAGGTAAAACCGCTTTTAACTGGACCTGGCTTGTCGCATTGGTGGTTTTGGGGATCTTCACTTTTTGGCGTTTATGGCAGGCCAAAGACCTGGTGTTCCCTAACTGGGTCGATTCGCAACACCACGTGCTCATTATCCGGAAGATGATCGAAGCGGGCGGACTGCCCAGTACACTCGAGCCTTATCTGCCGGGTCCGTTCTATTATCATTTTGCTTTTCATGCTGTCACAGCCCTGTTCTCGGTTTTGAGCGGATTGGCACCCGAGCAGAGCGTGCTGCTGTTGGGGCAGGTAATGAACGCCTGCGTTGGAATTACAGTCTACGCTTTGGCAAAAGCAATTGGACGGGACTGGCGGGTGGGTTTGCTGGCTGCGTTCTTTGTCACCTTTGTGACCAAAATGCCAGGATACTACTTGAGCTGGGGAAGGTACACACTTCTGACAGGCGTACTCATCCTGCCCGTGGCCATGGCGGAAATTGAGCTGTTGCGAAAGGGAACAGCGAAATGGTGGCAGACGAGCGGCCTTTTTCTGCTTACGGTTGGAACGCTGCTCAGCCATTATCTGGCAGCATTTTTGTTGGCCATTTATTTGGTGATCATTGGTCTTGATTGGGTTATAGAGTCGATCAAAAAGAAAAAAGCAGATTGGCCAATGCTCTTGACCCTGGCTGTCCCTGCTTTTTTAGGCCTTTTAGCCAGCACACGCTGGTATCTGCGCGTCTTCCACTATTCTGCTGGTATTGTTGATAAAGGGATTCAATTTTCTCAGAGTGCTTTGACATTTGATCGAGATCAGATTGATTACCTCAAGTATATTCTCGGTCCTAACGCATCCTATTTGTTAATGGGTCTGGCGGTGTTGGGTTTGTTCTATATGTTTATTAAACGGGATTGGCTCCAATTTGGTTTGTGGTCGATCGTTGTTGGCTTTTTTAGTATTCCAACGGGAATAGTTGTTTTTAGTTTTCGAAGCGATTATTTTGATCTTGTTCTATTTATTGTTATAAGCGTTGTTAGCGCTTTTTTTGCAGTCAGTTTTTTACACTCTTTGACCAAAAAAATTGAAAAAAAAGTATATGCAGTTTTGCCGATTTTGTTTTTGCTTATTGGTTTGATTAGCTTTGGCGCATTTGAAAATTACGATGCCATCAATGATTCAACTGTTCTGATGAGTTTGGACGATCAAAGTGCGCTTGAATGGATAAAACAACACACACCAGAAGACGCTCGTTTTTTTGTAAATACTACTAATTGGGGATATGGCCTATACAGGGGGGTGGATGGTGGCGGATGGATATTACCGTCAACCCGGCGTTGGAGCATTGCTCCAACAATTTTCTATCCGTTTGGAAATGATTTGTATGTCTCAGAAACTTGGAAAGATTGGTCTCAAAGAGCTTCGATTGTAACTACTTGTGAAACCGATTTCTGGGAATTAGTTAAAGAAGCAGAACTGAATTATTTATATGTTCGTGAA
Source organism: Anaerolineaceae bacterium (assembly GCA_028699715.1). Lineage (GTDB taxonomy): Bacteria > Chloroflexota > Anaerolineae > Anaerolineales > Anaerolineaceae > Mesolinea. Next base: position 2,550 of record JAQVUC010000297.1, read on the forward strand.
GGCAACACAGGCATCCAGGCGGAGACTTTGTCAAATTGTGATGGATTAGAAAAACTCTACGAAAATGAAGGTGTCTCAATCTGGTTGATTGACAGTTATAATGCAAATGGGATCATTAAAGATAATTTGAATTAATGATGATTGTTTTTCTCAAATTGTGAGTAGTATCAGCTAAAAAATATCCTCTGTTTCCACTTAATATCTGTAGATGTAGGACTGAAAGTGGTAATACAAATAATTTTTCAATCCCAGAGTGA
>JAQVUC010000298.1 GCA_028699715.1 Anaerolineaceae bacterium
GGAAAGTTGGTTCATAGCTGAGCGCTTGAGCATGCGGCAGCATCTGCACCAAAATGTCCAGTCCTTTCTCCATACTCTCAAGGTCGCTCGGATCAACGATCAGGCTGTAACTGACCTTCTTGCGCCCTTCAAAAGCGTTGTAATCCAGCCGGATCAGATGTTCGTTTGTGTTCAGCGAAATGGCTGAGTTTGCGAAGCGCATCAGGTAGCTGTCTTCTTCGTGATAGTCGATCAGGACCTTCAGCTTTCTTGCGATGGCTGCCTGACGCAGTTGTTTCAATAAATCAATGACCTGGTTGCTCATTTCACTCTCCTACCGTAACGTTGTCAAAGCGGCAGACAGGCACACCGTGCCCGAGCTGCATGATCTGATTAGGCGCGCCTTTACCGCAATTGTCCACGTAGTGAACATGCCAGGTGCTCTCGTCACCCACGGCGCTGAGGGAATTGTAGAAAGGCACCGTTTCCCCGCGGTAGGTGGCGTTTTTGACCATTCCCTTGACCTGACCGTCCTCCACCCGCCAGCCGATATCGGTGGCAAAGTGGAACTGCTCGCGGTTGGAACCAATCGACCAGCTTTTTTCGCCGTCCAGGATGACACCGTTCTCGGTTTTGGCAACGATGTCTTCCAGGGTGCCGTCATCACCGGGATCGATGTTGATGTTGGTCATGCGTTCGATGGGGACGCGGTAGAAAGAAGTTGCGCGATTGGCACCGCTGGAGCCTTCAAAAATGATCCGTTTGGCTTTGGCGTTGGCTTCTTCCACCATCTGCCGGCCGGTGATGGCGCCCACCAGGATGCCTTTATCGATCAGCAAGTTGTTTTGGGCTGGCACGCCGTCATCGTCGAATCCAAAGCTCCCGGGGCTGTTGATCTCGGTCGCGTCTGCCCGGGCGGTCAGTTTTTCAGAGCCATAGCGCAGGCTGCCGAAGTCTTCCAGGCGCACAAAGGAGCCGCCCGCGAAGGAAAGTTCGTAACCCAAAATGCGGTCCAGTTCCAGCGCGTGCCCGATGGTTTCGTGCGTTTGCAGGAACATGATGCCCGGCAGCAGGATGACCGACATCTTGCCTTTGGGGCAGTCGGGCGCAACCAGAAGTTCGTTCAGGTCTTTGACCAGGCGATCCGCGTTTTTGAGAAAGTCTGTTTCGTCGATGCTTTCCCATCCGCGGGTGCTACCGGTGCGGCCGGGCAGGTATTTGAGCTCCTGCATGCCGCCATCCTGATCGAGGCCCATCACGCGAATGCCGGGGAAGACTTCGATGATGTTTTTCTCGATTTCTGAGCCTTCAGAATCCATGAAAATGATTTGTTTGCGTACGAATTCCAGCCAACTCATCCGTTGCGCCACGCCTGCCTGGTTCAGGGCTTCGTCCATCCTTTTCAGGAAGGAAACTTTCTCATCCAGACCGATTTCAAAGGGGTCGATCTGGCTGGGGGAAGTGAAGCTATCGGTGATGGCGTCTTTTTCCGCCAGGCGGACCGGGAAGGTCACCCTTTCGGCGGCGATGCGGGCATTGTCAAAGGCTTTGGCAAAAATGGCATCGGGATTGGTCAGGTCGGAAGAGGCTGAAAATCCCCAGGCGCCGTTGTAGAGCACGCGCACACCCAAACCGCTTTGGCTGGAGGCGCTGTTGTCTTTGAGATTGCCGTTCCACATGTAAAGAGAGTTGGTATCTTCCCGCGGATACCAGCGCGCGTCTACGTAATGCGCCCCCTTGGCATGCAGCAGATCCAATTGTTTACGAATCGTTTCTTTCACAGGTATTCTCCTTTTTCAAAGTTGCAGTAGTAGGATTATATACGCTTTAGCGCTGCATTAGGGTGGAATGGGCAAGGGGAGATTTTTTCGTAGGCAGGGTTGCGTAACACCTGCCCCTGAGCGAAGCGAATAGGGTTGAACCCGGCAAAACACAACAGTCGCGTAGGTAAGATTCCAATTTTGAACCTGATTTCACGAGCCTGACCTTATGTTTATTTGGTTTTTCCTTCTTGCAGTGCCGTTTCGTTACAGTTTGCCTGCTATGCAAAAACTTTAAAAGGGAAGAAATTTTGTAGAAAATAGTAATATTTTTGTGAAAGAAAACTATAATAGTATTTAATTTCTTAATAACGTCTATGCCATATCCAGCAAAGGGTTTAAGAAGTACTTAAACCCCGTAAACAGGTCAATTGATTTCTGTCAATTCACCTTGATTCCATTGCACATTCAAAAGTATTGGAGGTTTTTCCTATGAAAACGAAGAATTTAGTTTTGTTCATGCTTTCTATCGCAGTTTTTCTTTTTATCAGCATCGGTTGGAACAGCGCTTCCGCTAATTCCATTAGTTCTCAAACCCAGGGCAGCATTCTGTACGTCAAGCCAGGAGGCGTTGGCGGATGCTCCTCCTGGGGTGACGCCTGTGACCTACAAATAGCAATATTTAACGCGACAGCTGGGGATCAGATCTGGGTGGCAGCTGGTACATATAAACCCACTGCATCCTCCAATCGTGAAGCCACGTTTCAACTAAAGTCGGGTGTTGCCATTTATGGCGGCTTCCCTGCTGCCGGCGGAACGTGGGAACAAAGAAACTGGCAAACCAACCTCACCACGCTCAGTGGGGAGATTGGGGTTGAAACCACAATTGGAGATAACAGCTACCACGTGGTCACCGGCAGCGGGGTCGATACTGCTGCAATTCTGGATGGTTTTAGCATCATGGCTGGTAACGCCAATGGCAGCTCTCCGCACAATTGTGGTGGTGGGATGTACAACACAAGTGGAGCTGCCACGCTCAGCAACCTCACATTTTCTGCCAATTCAGC
>JAQVUC010000299.1 GCA_028699715.1 Anaerolineaceae bacterium
CCGGTTCACAAGGAGAGCCCACTTCCATTGTTGGGCGCCTGGCTGCTGGCACAAACCGCCAGTTTTCGATCCAGGAAGGCGATACAGTGGTGCTTTCATCGCACCCAATCCCCGGTAACGAAGAATCTGTCTACCAGGCTATTAACCGCCTGATGGAAAAAGGCGCTGAGGTAATTTACACCGATGTTGACAACGTGCATGTTTCCGGGCACGCCAGCCAGGAAGAGATGAAATTGATGCTCCATCTGGTGCGCCCGCGCTACTTGATCCCCATTCACGGGGAAACACGCATGCTCAGGCAGCACAAACGCCTGGCAATGGAAGTAGGCATGGATGAACGTCAGATCGCCCTGGTTGAAAACGGTCGTGTGATCGAATTCAAGCACGGTGAAATGAAACTTGGCGAACGCATCCCTGGCGGCTACGTCTTCGTGGACGGCACCGGCGTGGGTGATGTTGATCGCTCCACCATGCGCGATCGCGAGTTGCTGAGCCAGGATGGGGTTGTGCTGCTGAATCTGTTTTTGGATAAGAACAACGGCAAGTACAAAGACCTTGAAATCCTGAGCCGTGGCTTCATTGCCCAGGAAGAATCAACCGAGTTATTTGATGAACTTCGCCAACGGATTGTCAGACTGACCTTGTCGCCTTCAAAAAATATGCAAAAGGAAATTCAAAACCTGACCATATCTTTCTTGAACGAAGAAACCAAACGCCGACCCTTTATTTTTGTTTCGATCTCAAAAATTTAGGTTTCTGGCTTTTCATCTAAAAAGAGGACGGAAGTTATTTCCGTCCTTTTGCTTTAACCCAAAGTTTATATTTTATGGGAAATAAAAAAAATCTCGTTCTACGTCATCAGGAATTTTTCATGATCACCGAGGCGATCGTATCGGCCACGTGCTCACACTGGTCACAAATCTTTTCGAGCCGGTCAAAAATTCGCATCCAGGTCATAATTTTGACCGGGTCCTTTTCCTTTGAGTAAATATCCCGTATAGCCTTGATATAAAGATCGTCCGCCAATTCTTCGATAACATTGACTTCAACAATTTTGTTTATGATCAAATCTGACTTCCTGAAATGTTCAAATTCGTCAAAACAAGCCTTGAGCGCCTCTGTGCTGCGCACAATCAGGTCAACAAAATCGAAGGTCTCTGGTCTCATGGTCTGCACGTTATACATGAAAAACAATTGAAAGACTTCTTCGATGCTATCCAACACATCATCCAATAAGGTCGACAAGGTGGCAATGTCTTCCCGCTCGATAGGTGTGATGAATTCCGAGATCAGATGCCTCATCATTTCATGTTTTTTCAGGTCTGCCCCGTGCTCAATTTCGTGCATGGCTTTGCTGAGTTTTTCGATCTTTTCGGGGTTGTAGTTCTTGACCGTTTTCTCTAATTGGTAGGCAGCCTTGATTGCGTCAGCTGCTATGTCACTGAACATCTTGTAGTAATTATTGTCTTTTTTTGCCATTTCAATTCCTTAAACAAAGAGGTGAATCAATAATCTTGTGACCAGATAGCCTAACAAGCCGCAACCGGGAAACGTGAGCACCCAGGCCAAGACCATCTCACGCACAACGCCCCAATTGACCGAACGAATCCGTTTTGCGGCTCCCACGCCCATGATGGCGGTGGTTTTTGTGTGGGTGGTTGAAACTGGCAGCCCCCGATACAATGTTGCCGCCAAAAGGGTTAAGGCTGCGGCCAGATCCGCGCTGAAGCCCTGATAAGTTTCCAGCTTGACCATATCCATGCCTACTGCCTTGATGATTCGATATCCCCCAATAGAAGTGCCCAAAGCCATGACCACGGAGCAAAGCAGCATCAACCAAATGGGAATCGTCATTGCTCCTGAAACAGCCTGCCCCTTGGCCAGCGCGATTCCAATCAGAAATACACCGATAAATTTTTGTCCATCCTGGGCACCATGCATAAAGGACATGGCTGCCGCACCAGTGATTTGAGCCTTTCGGAAAAATTGATTCGTCTGTCTTCTATCCTGATGCTTGAAAAGCTTTTCAATCAACTTGGAGATAGCCCAACCCAAAAAGAAACCACCGAAGGTTGAAAGGATGAGGCCAAAAATCACCTTGACCCATTCGGCAGGGTTGACGCCCTGGAAACTGTTGGAATAGGCTACCGCCGCCCCTGTCAGGCCGGCGATCAGGGCGTGACTCTCCGAGGTGGGGATGCCAAAATACCAGGCCGCAGTCGCCCAGATCACGATCGAGGCCAGCGCGCCGCTCAGGGCGATCGAACTAGCCTTGATATCAGTTCCAAAGTCGACCATATTGCTGATGGTCATGGCAACATTTTTGGTGATCAGTGTCATCACAAAGACGCCCAGAAAATTGAAAACGGCCGCCATGACGATGGCTTGTTTGGGGGGAATGGTACGGGTGGAAATACAAGTAGCGATCGCGTTAGGCGCGTCTGTCCAGCCGTTGACCAAAATAACCCCAATGGTCAGGATGACACTGATCAACAAGGCGGGGTTATTTAAAACTTCATTGATAAATTCCACAAAGTCTACTCTTCAATACGTAATGGTAAATGAATGTTAACTCATTTTCAGCTGAAAACGGAGGGAGTTTGACAATTTTTCAAAGCGAATTGCTTCTTGCTATCAGTTAATCCGTCACCCGGTAAAAATTTATGCTTGGCTTGCATCAATTCCGGCTTTGTTTCGTTCTTCCAGCAATATTGAGCGCATTTGAGGGAAGATGTGCGGGTTGGCAGCCAGAATATCTACTTTACCAGTCAAGAGATCGCTGTCTCCATAAAGACCTTCGACGATG
>JAQVUC010000300.1 GCA_028699715.1 Anaerolineaceae bacterium
CCCTATCCATTCCATCATCGATGGTGACACAATTCCAAGTGTTGTTGGAACAGGAGCCGCCAAAGCCTTGGTACCAAGCCAGATCCAAGGAATTTTTATCGGAATTGTAAAAGGCAACCTGTACCTTTACATCCCAGGTGAAATCAAGTGAAGTGTGGGAGCCATGATCCAACTGTGTAACACTATTGATACGATCAATGGTTTGGCAATGCCAATTGTCTCCATCCACACTGTTACAATCACTCCCCCCAGAGCTTACATAGTGTGCGATCTTGACAGACCCGTACTCTGAGATTGCGTCATACTGAGCGTGATAGGCAATGACAGGATAATAGTTTGTTCCGAATTTCATAGACGAGAAGGTGCCGCGTGTTTCATGTCCGACCCAGACACGCTCATCTACCTGATAGATGGTCCAGCTTCCTGGAAAGGGGAAAGACCTGTACGAAGCAAATTTCAGACCACCATTAGTGTAATCGAAGTAGGAAATACCGATCTTGGTGTAAGCAGGACGAAGGCTAGCTGCTGGTACTCTAACCACGTCGATCGAGCTGTACCTGCCCACGTCTCCTTCGGAATCGATCAGCTGGCAGTACCAGTCATTGTTATTGTGACAGTTACCCGTGCCGGGATCCACTTCATGTGCCATCCAGAGATCTCCGTCGTCGGCGTCATAATAACTGATATAGGCTCTGCCCGTTGTGGGATGATGAGCGATGGATAAATGAGTTCCTACCTGTGCGCCTGGAAAGCGATCCACATACTCTTTGGTCCAGGGTTCATTGGGCGGGAGGGTCGCCGCAGAGGCGGCATCAATATTGATGCTGCCAGCCAGCAAAATTAAAACAATCATGCAAAAAATTGACCGCTTGATTTTCATTGTATTCTCCTTAAGTAGAATTGAAGGTTGATCGGAAGTCTGAAGGGTTTTTGGGTTAAAAATGCCAAAACACCTTGCCAGGCAATGTTCCCAAATATATGTTGAAAGTTATATTGTTGGATGACAACTATATTGTAGAACTTTTGAGGAACAATTTCAATAGTTTTTGAATGAGAATTACAGGAAAATACCTATTTTGATGGGTTTTGGTCAAAAAATGGATAAAAAAGGGTGGTTAAAGCAAGCGATCGGCGGAAGGGATGAGGGGAGAAGCGCGAGAAACAGACCTTCGTGTGGTGGTCTGAAGTCCCCAATGAACATTATTGGATCAGGCCGTTACGAACAATAGACTTCCGTGCGCGGTCTGGAGACCGGCACGAGCGGATAGGAGTCTCCGTATGCTTGCGTACAGGGAAGGCCGGCGCAAGCAGGTGAGATAACAAATGCCGGATTCACCTCGTAAGTAAACACACAGGCAGGAATTCGGAATCCGGCCTACGAAAAAAGGGCGGTCTGGAGACCCCGCGAACAGAAACCCGGGGCAGGCCAGCGGGAGCATCAAGAACAGATACGCGGGGTGGGCTGAAATTAGCTTGGGAACAGGATGATTATTTTAACTCTTTGGTTTATACGGGTGTGCGCGTAGGTCGGAATGAGACCGCCCCAAACCATATATCCAACGCGTAGCTCCAGCGGGCTCACTCCGACGATGGAAGTCAAATTGACAAGATTGTCAAAGGCAATATGAAAAACGTCTAACGGCGGAGTGGCTTACCCCGCGCCATTCCGCCCTACTCCAACATTGCCGTTGAACAGTGTAAGAATAATGGAGACCTAACGGTCAAATTCCGTGCGGTGGCCTGTGCTCGCCACGAAGTGGACGGGTAACTGGAGACCGACGCAATCGAGAAAAGAAGCCGGGTTGAAAAAAACAACCCGGCCTACGAAGAAAGGGCGGTCGGGAGACCCCGCGAACAGATACCCGGGGCAGGGGGGGCGAGTAGGTGAGATAACAAATGCCGGATTGAACCCCGCATATAAACATACGGGGCAGGGGCGCAATCAAATCTGGGATATCGGCGGAGTCCGCAACCCACAGGGCAGGCAGAAGCGGATTCCGCCCTACCAAAAAAGGACGAAAAAGGGCGGTCGAAGGGACCGCCCAAATGAACAGAATTCAAATTACTTATTTAGCTTATAACCTAACCCTAGGGTCAAGTTTCATATAAACTTTAGCCTTTGACCGAGCCTTGGGTCAGACCGCCTACAATTTGATCCTGAAGGATCAGGTAGATGATCATGATGGGCAGGGCGGCGATAAGCGCGCCAGCGGCAAAGATACCCCAGTTCTTGGTATATTGACCGGCAGTAAAGATCTGCAAGCCCACCATAACGGTCTGCATCTCACGTTGGGTCAGCAGGGTCCTGGCGATGATAAACTCGCCATAGGTGCCGATGAAACTAAGAATAGAGATAACCACCAGAATCGGCCGCAATAGAGGCAAAATCAACTTTGAGAAGACCTGCCAGTCGGTGGCGCCATCCACATGAGCGGATTCGTCGATATCCCTGGGGATAGTGTCCATGTAGCCCTTCATCAGCCAGATGTTCATGCCCATGGCGCCGCCGGAGTAAACCAAAATCAGGCCGGCGTGGGTGTTGAGACCAAGCCAGGGTATGACATCCCCGATCTGCTTGATGATGGTGAACAAAGCCACGATCGCCAGCAGGTTGGGGAAGCTCTGAATGAGCAGAATGGATTTGAGCATGCTTTGCCGCCCCTTAAAGCGGAAGCGCGAGAAGGCAAAAGCCGCCAGCGTGGTCAGCGAAAGGGTCAGCAAGGTGGAAACGGTGGAAATGATCAACGAATTCTTCAGCCAGGTGAAAAAGGGGAAAATCGGATTCGACACCAATTGGCGGAAG
>JAQVUC010000301.1 GCA_028699715.1 Anaerolineaceae bacterium
TAGTGCTCTTGCCTGCTGAGCCGGTTATGCCCACAACCGTGCACGGGCATTCTTCCAGGAAAATTTGAGAATCATTTGTCAGCGGGATGTTGCGGATCAGAGCTTCCTGGATAAAAGGAATGGTCAGTGGAACGCCTCCGGAGACACAAACCAGATCAGCCCCTTCAAGAACTTCGTTGTGATGACCACCAAGGTCAAGGGTCACAGAGCTATCTTCCAGCTGCTGTAGTTCGTGCTCGAGTTCGTCCTTTGAACGCATATCACTAAGCACAACCTGGGCTCCTCGTTTGCTAAAGAAGCGTGCCAGAGCCAAACCCTGACGGGCAGCTCCGATGACGATTACTTTTTGGTCTGCGTATTTTTTCATAGTTACCTTATAAAAACCAAACTCAGGCCGAGCATGGCTCCAACCAACTCGATGATCCAGAAACGAATAACGATCTGGCTTTCAGTCCAACCAATTTCCTCAAAATGATGATGAATCGGAGTGCGTTTGAAAACTCTTTTGCCTTTGGTGGCTTTGAAATAAGCGACCTGGATCATAACGCTGAGCAATTCGGCGGTTGGGATGATGGCGATCAGGGGCAGAAACAGCCAGTGACCGGTCATTAAGGCCACCACAGCCAGGGAGGCGCCCAAAGCTTGGGAGCCAGTGTCACCCATGAAAAGGCGGGCAGGATTGACATTGAACCAGAGAAATCCAGCCAAAGCACCGACAACACAAAAGCAGAATCTTCCAAGATAAACCTGACCTTGCATCAGGCAGATAATGCCGATCAGACCGAAAGCGGTCATCGAAATGATGCTTGCCAGGCCGTCGATCCCGTCCGTGAAGTTCATCGCGTTGGACATGCCAACGATCAGGATCGTGGCGATCGGTAAATACCACCAACCGAGATTCAGAGGTTGGTTAGCTGTTGGCCAGTAGAGATGGGGGACCGATAAGACTTCTTTCATTACATAAGCAATTACCAGCGCCACGATGATTTGCAGCAAAAACTTGGTTTTGGCGCGCATGCCTAAGCCGATCCGGGCTCCACGAATTCCTTCCCAGTCGTCAATGGCGCCAATCAGGGCAAAGCCCCACAAAGCGGCCAAAGGAACCATAATGGAAGAGCCCAGTAAGCGTGAACCAAAAATTGAGACCGCGTTCAGAATAACAGTCAGCAAAGTGATTGGGATCAGGAACATGAAACCGCCCATGGTGGGGGTGTCTTGCTTGGAGCGGTGCGTCAACGGCTGATCATCACGAATGTTTTTTCCGATGTTGAAACGCGTCAGGACCTTGATAAAGGGTTCTCCCCAAATGGTGGAGAGTAGGAAGCTGATACTGCTGATGGCAATTGCTAATGAAAAACCACGCATTATGACTTTTCCTCCAACACGGCAATGATTTTGTACATCTTCATTCCGTGAGAACCTTTCACCAAGACAGTCTGACCCTTGATCACGGCAGTCCGCAAAAATTCTGCTGCCCTTTCAGCCGCTTCAAACCAGTGCAAATGAGAGGGATCAAAACCTGCTCCAAGGATGGCTGACTCCGTCATTTTGCTGCGGGGACCAACCAGAATGATCTGATTGGCAATTTTTGCAGCCAGTTTGCCAACTTGCTCATGTCCTTCAGCTTCATACTTGCCCAGTTCGAGCATATCGCCTAAAACAGCCACTTTTTCGCCTTCCAACTCATCCAGGAGCTCAAGCGCTGCCATGGTGGAAGTGGGGGAGGCGTTGTAACTGTCATCCAGGATCAACGCGCCATTCTTGCTGGTGAACAATCGTGTCCGCTGCAGCATGCTTTGGTTCTGAAAAGCCTGGATGATTTCCTCCCAGCTCATGCCCAGCTCAAGAGCCACCGCGGTTGCCGCAAGCATGTTGTAAACTGAATGCTTTCCCATCAGTTCTGAAGAGAGTTGATAGGCCTGGCCCTGATAATGAGCGTTGAAGTGGACTCCCTTGAGCCCGCTGGATTGAACCTGATCAGCCCATAAGTCAGCTTGTTCATCAAGCCCAAAACTGATCACCTTGGCTGCTGTTTTTTCTGCCATCGCCCGAACCCGCAGGTCATCAAAATTCAGTACAGCCGCTCCGTCAGGAGCTTCAGGGAGGGCTTCAACCAATTCCGCTTTGCCTTGCGTGATTGTGTCAAGGTCTCCAGCTCTTTCAGCATGGACCGTGCCAACGTTTGTGACAACCCCAATGCGTGGTTTGGCGATTTGGCACAGCAAATCGATTTCACCGGGGACATAAAAACCCATTTCCAGGACTGCAACCTGGTGCGATTCGTTGAGCGACAAAAGAGTTAAAGGCAAGCCAATTTCATTGTTCATGTTGCCTTGATTTTTCAGGACCTTGTATTTGTATCCAAGCAAGGCGGCAATGACTTCTTTAGTTGAGGATTTACCGACACTACCGGTTATGCCCACCACAGGCAGGTCAAACTCAGCGCGCCACCAGGCGGCCAAATCCTGCAAGGCTTTCAACGTGTTTGGAACAAGAACACTGAACGGAAGCTCAGGGACAACTGCATCAGCAGAAGGATCAAAACAAGGGAATTTGCTGTCGATTTTATGGTCTATCAACGCCAGTACTGCTCCTTTGACAAAGGCCTGGTCCACAAAATTGTGACCGTCGGTGTTCTCACCCGGCATGGCTATAAAGAGCCTGCCGCTTTCAACAATGCGGGAATCTACGCAAGCGCCGTTTACCGGCGTTTGCAAATCGATCGGATCGACCGATGCTCCTAAAGCGTTGAGGACTTTGCCAACAGTCAACATTCTTGCTTAGTCCTGACCTTTC
>JAQVUC010000302.1 GCA_028699715.1 Anaerolineaceae bacterium
CCACTCCAGCGCAGTGGTGCTTGTTTTGAGGTTTACAGGCTCAGCGTTTTCCAGCCGTTGCAGGGCTTCCATGGCCGCTGCTTCAGCCAGGTAGAAAACACGCTTGTAATCGCGCTCGTTGCCTGCAATGCGCATTTCGACACTCGTGATCTGGGTGATGGAAACGCCCATAAGGGTCACCAGAACCAGGAGAACCAAGGCGACGATAACGATCGAACCTTCTTGGTGGCTGTTTTTTTTGTTTGTCAATAGCGACATTAATGTTTTACCAGGATTCATGGATTCATCCTCAGTTTTACAAAAGATCACAGACTGTTTTTGATGCCTTGCAGCGTCACCGCCTGAGTAGTACCAAAACGGTTTTTCCACTGGCCCGTCAGGGTAACTTTTTTGGCGTCGATGATGCCGTCGTCGGCCAAATCAACGACCGTCCATTTGATGGTATAACCTTCAGGAGGATCTTCATCCACATGGGGGTTATTCTCGTCGGTAATCGCCAGGCGTGAATCATCAAACGGTAGCCCCATCAGCATTTCCATGCGATCCTGAAGCCAGGTTGTGCCTTCGGTGAGCACCATGGCGTATTGATTGCTCATCAGACCGGTGATCTGCATCTTGGCCACGGCCAGAAAGCCCACGGCCAGGATCGTCAGGGCGATCAGCACCTCGATGAGGGTAAAGCCCCGATCTGACCTTCCGGAGCTTTTGAGTATTGATTTTTTTCGTTTCATACCGTTTTGCGGAGAGATCCCTCGCTTCGCTCGGGATGACAATTCGGGATTTATCGAATTCATCTCTTATAACCCCATGTTCCGGCAGCGGATGGTGGTGGTCAGCATCCGCCGCCGGTAATGATCGTTCTGGGCGGCCAGAATAATCTCGTCCTGCTGGTTGCGATAGACATTGGTGTCGCGATACTCAGGGTCGGGCTTGTCGGTGCGGGCCACCATGGTGATCTGCACCGAACGGATCTTTTTGAAATCGTTGGCGGGTACGTCGCCAAGGTCGGGGTTGAGCACGTCGTTGTCTTCGTCGAGATAGATAAAATTGATGGCATCAATATTTTCGGCCAGAGGCTGCAAATATCCAATGCCGCTTTTACGCTTAAGAGAATTTTCAACAATTGCGTAGTGGATGTTCTCGTCGGTATCGAAACTAGGGCCCCCATCTTTTAAGAGAGTACCGTTTTCATTGAGATCTGCCGAAATTTGTAATTCATCGCTATTGGCGATCAGAAAGCCGGACTTGGCCGTGTTGTGAGGATCGAAGCCGGCCATTCTCAACTCCCTTTCTAAGTGGTACATCCCAGTTCGAATGCTTTGCTGCATGGCCGTAACTTGGCCTTGAGTGATATAGGTTTTCTGTTGGGTTAGATAAGAGGTATAGATCGCCGTTGAAACCACTGAAAAAATAAGCAAAGTAATTAAAAGTTCGACTAACGTAAAACCTGACATCAGGCTAATATTTCCGAAACATGATGTTTTCATTCGAACTTTGGTCCATTTCATTATTGATGCTTTCGTAAAAAATCCGAATTGTCATCCCGAGCGCAGCGAGGGATCTCTTCGTAAAACGAAATGATTAATAATAGCGGATGCTTGAGATTCCTCGTCGCAAGCTCCTCGGAATGACAATGGCTGTTTTCAGCTTTTTTACGACGCAATCATTATTTGATCTTAATTACTCCCCACAGCGCCCCGACTTCGAAATAGCCTGTACGGTCTTGGTTTGTAAGCGACGCATACGCATTGATTGTCGTCATCCCCCTACTATCGAAGGTGATGCTGTCTGGATAAGCCGCTTTGGTTTCTCCTGGTGGCACAGCAAATGTCACACCACTTCCATAATCCGCCAGGTTAACGGAGCGGATCGTCTGGCCATCCGATTCGATGGTGTACCCGGTGCTGGTGAAGCTGACGGTGCAGTCGGCGGCATTGCGCACGGCGGTCATCTTGGCCAGTTGCAGATTGGTGAACAGGTCGTCCACGGCGGATTTGAGCCGGTACTTGGGCAGGTAGCCAAGGAAGTTGGGCACGGCAATACCGGCCAGGATGCCGATGATGGCAATGACGATCAGCAACTCCATCAATGTGAACCCGAACTGTCTGCGCATAATGCTGGCTCCTGGCCGATTCGCGTTATTGGGTCCCGCAGGCCGGTGAATCTGGTGTTCCGGTCAATTGCTACAATGCTACAAAAAGCATGCCGAATGGCTTCAAGTCCTGAGCTATTCGGAGCTATCGAGGGTGGAGATTGTTTTAACTATTTGTTTTTAAATCATATTACGAATTACCGGGAATTGACAGAAGGAATGTTGAAAGATCAATTATGTTTAAGCAAGGCAGGGGAAATTCGGCTATTTGCTATAAAAAAATTTAATAGGCTTTAACTCTTTTAATACTTTTGCCAACGCGGGAAACGCATGCCTCCCGCGGTCATCCATAGGAGGACTGCCCCAACCGGTGTCATTCCGAGGAGTTTCAGGGACGAGGAATTTCTTTGAATTAGATGCCGTTTCCCCCGTCCTTGCGTCCCCTCTCTCGTCATTCCCGCGAAAACAGGAATCCATGTCATGAGGCGGAAGGCGTGCTGAAAGCCTCCGGCAATTTTCAGCCTTTCGACATGGACCCCGGGTCTATGGCCCGGGGTGACGGGCTGCTGAAGCAAACCGGATGCGTCCGGGCAGACCGGATTTTTAAGCGACGAGCGACAGGCCCCCGATTTCAGCCCCGTTCCGCCTGTCCGTCATTCCGTCCCCTCTCTCGTCATTCTTGCGAAAACAGGAAT